>JBGVAQ010000056.1:0-6312 GCA_045224775.1 Acutalibacteraceae bacterium
GAGAACTCCCTCCGGCACTTCGTGCCACCTCCCTCAATGATGGAGGCTTTATAAACTTTGTTCATAAATTATTTATTCATTCAAAAATCCTGATTATTTATATGATTTATATTGCATAATAACTCCAGATATGATATATTATATGTAATATACTTCATATAAGGAAGTGACGATGTGAAAATCTCACATGATAATAGCAATACTGCAATTATGTCTGAGCTTGGAAACAGGATCAAGAAAAACAGATTGGATATGCAGATGTCCCAGCAGGAATTTGCTCATAGAGCCGGAATATCGACCAGAACCTTGTCTGTCGCTGAAAATGGCGGGGACATCAGACTTGAAAGCCTTATCCGTATAATGCGTATTTTAGGGACAATAGAAAACTTCAATCTTCTGCTCCCCGAACTCACAATAAACCCGGAAGATTACAGGACTCTCGGAATGGAACGTCAGCGTGTCAGCAGAAAGACAAACAGGGAACAAAAAAGCGGCAAATGGAAATGGGGTATGGGTACATAAAGCTAAAGCCGGAGAAATAGACACAGGCTCCGGAACACGTACACCGGAAGAATCCATGAACCTTGTCCAGCAGCTGCAAGCAGCAAACAAGCGTATAAAGGAACAGGAAAAAAAATCCGTGAACTTGAGAAACTCAACGAATTTCTGGAGGAGGCTTCCGCTTTTTTCGCTGCGAGCCGTCGGAAGTCGGGAAAACAGAACGATTAAAGTTCATTGCTTTGAAGACAGATGACGGCAGAAACAAAGGAAATATCAGCTTCTGTTGCCGAGCCTTAGAGGTCAGCAGACAAGCATTCTACGATTATCTTGACCGCAAAGATAATCCCTGGAAATACAAGGGTCTTGCTGATGAAATGATTAAAATACATAACGAAGATGAATATAATGATTGCTACGGCAGAGAAAGAATGTATATGGCATTGAAGCAGAAGAAAGAATCCGGAGATATCAGCATTGACATTCCTTGCGAAGGTACAGTACGCAAAGTTATGGACGAGATCGGGCTTATCCACAAGCCTCGCAGAAAGTCTAACGGTATTACCAAAGCCGATCGTGAAGCACACAAATCAGACGATCTTCTTAAGTGTGATTTCAGTGCTGAAAAGCCCCTTGAAAAGGCAGTAACGGATATCAGAGAGGTAAAGGGCAGCGATGGAAAGGTCTATGTTTCAGTGATATTCGACTGTTTTGATCTGATGCCGCTCGGACTTGCCATCGAAGATAACATGAGAGCTTCGCTTTGCTGTCATACCCTTGAGAATGCAAAGAAAGCGTATCCTGACATCAATGGATGTATTATACACTCCGACAGAGGAAGTCAGTACACAAGTACAGAATATCGTACCGTAATAAAGAAATACGGAATCATTCAAAGTATGAACAGTGCAGGCGGTCGTTGTCATGACAATGCACGCTGCGAAAGTATGTGGGCGAGAATGAAAGAAGAACTGTTTTACAGCCGTAATGATAAGTCCGAGAACTATACTATGACAGAGCTGAAGACAAAGATATGGCGATATTTTATGAGCTATTGGGCTAACAGAAGAATATGTACTGCTAACGCTGGATTGCCACCGGCTGTTAAGAGAAACCTTTACTATGGCTGTGCTTCCACGGCTGCTTGAAATTGTTCGTTCAAATTGTGTCAAGTAATATTGACAATTTCAATGGATACTTTATCACGCTTGCAGGTAAAGCTGAATGACCGGCAAATGGATGAGTTTACTTCGCTTTTTTATGATATGTTTATGGATTCAAGACTGCATATTCATCGCGCCATTCCACAAGAGAGATCATATCGATCTGATACATCAAAGCTAACAGGCAATTCTCAATGCTGATAATATCATATTTTTATAATGTTTTTCCGACATCGTTATCAGGAAATAAATCTGATAGCGGTGTCATTTTTGTTCACTGTAGTAATTATTGTTCATATCGCCCGATACAATATTAAACTCTCCCCATAG
The DNA here is from genome assembly GCA_045224775.1 of Acutalibacteraceae bacterium. GTDB lineage: Bacteria > Bacillota > Clostridia > Oscillospirales > Acutalibacteraceae > UBA1213. Next base: position 1,992 of record JBGVAQ010000056.1, read on the forward strand.
CCTTTGCGGTGGTGATAGGTCTGATGCTTGTCAGCACCATAGGAAAAATGATCGTCTACCGCTTTTCCAATATGCTCCAGACCGAAGCAGGCTACAACACCTGTGCCGGCAAGCGCATTGAAATAGGCGAGCATCTGCGTTATCTCCCTATGGGTTATTTCAATCCCTTCATTAGATGGCGTGTGGAATGAAGTCTATGAAAAGTGTCTTTGTGAAGAGCTGAATGTAATAACCGAACTGGGTTTCTGTGATTATTTGCTTATTGTTGCGGATATCGTCAGCTTTGCAAAAGCAGAAGCAAAGCGTATATGCATGTATAATTGTCTGCCTGTGGGCCCCGGCAGGGGAAGCGCTGTCGGCTCGCTTGTGTGCTATTTACTGGGTATCACCGATATTGACCCTGTCGCCCACGGACTGATGTTTGAGTGCTTTCTTAACCGCTCAAGAAAGACCATGCCCGATATTGACATTGACCTTGCTCCGTTTGTCCGTGAACGTGTTTTGCAGTATCTCAGGGATAAATACGGTGCGAATGCCGTTTGCGGTATCATTGAGCCTGTGCGCTATAAGGCGAAAGAAGCGATCACCCTTGCGGCAAAGTTTACCACCGCACAGACAGGGGACAAAGATTATCTTGCCGCAGGCGAAGCATTGTCAAAAGCCTGCAAAAGCGGTTCACGGCTCACGGACAACAAAAGCGAGCTGAGTTCTTTTGATTCTGACGACAAGGCAAAGCGCATTATAGAAACAGCCTGTCTGTGCGACGGAATGGTAAAAACTCTGTCAAAACATCCCTGCGGTATCGTTATCGGCAACAGCCCCGATATTTCGGAGTACATTCCTGTTATTTGTGATAATGACAGAGAACTGTTAGCGGATTGTGACAAAAGTTATATAGAAAGCTTTTACGGGCTTCTTAAAATTGACCTTCTGTCACTGAGGACACTTGACGCTGTCTCAAATATGCTGGCAAATATCGAAAAGTACGCTGTGCTTGCATACAGAATGGCCTGGCTGTTTTATCACTATCCTGCGTACTTTTTAGCGTCATCTTTCAGGTATTACGATGACAAGGACGCAGTGATGCTTCTGTACAGAGAGTGCAGTCGGTGTGAGGTCGAGATCCTTCCTCCTGACGTGAATATTTCGGGACTCGATATAACTGCAAAAGGAGATACTGTCAGGGTCGGGTTTTCTATGATAGACGGGTGTAAAGCCGTAGGCAAAAAAATAGCTGCCGACCGCAGAAATAACTCCGTTTATGAATCTTTGTCGGATTTCCTTCTCCGCATACGTCCTGATGAAAAGTCTTTGAAGAATCTTGCCCTGAGCGGAGCTCTTGATTGCTTTAAAATATCAAGGGGAAGCGTCGTACATAACATTGACGAGATAATGAGACAGACGGCTGAGCTTGCAGACCTGACACGTCAGATTGAAAAGACTGACGATACTGTGACAGAGAATTCCATTAAAGATAAGCTCGACCTTTGCCGTAAAAGGATAACCTCGCTTTCGGAGGGAACTGAAACAATTCCGCTTAATATGATCGTCAAAGCAGAACAGGAGATAATAGGAATACCGCTGAGCTTTTCAAAGCTCCATGAGTGTGATTCAAGCGGGGCAGCAAGACGGACGACCTGTATCAAGAGTATGCAGATCGGTAAGCACAGGATATGCGGAATGATATGGGAGTGCAGTGAACGCAAGCGCAAAAAAGATAAAGCACGTTTTCTGAGTGTTCTGTTCAGCGATGGAACCGGATTTATTGAATGTGTTCTTCCGACTCATCGTTATGCGAAATATGAAGCCCTTTTCAGCGAAGGCAATTACCTTTGTCTTGAAGGAGAGTGTTCTCCGGACAGCAAAAACGAGAACAAGAATGTGTTCTGGATAGATGCTGCTTCCAAGCTTGAACCGATAAATCTTTCATACTATCTTCGGGTTTCGGACTATCCCGAATGGCTGGGCACACAAAAAGAGATCGAAAAATTTACGGACTATCCCATGGCAAATCTGTATATCTCCATTTCCGACGGAGATTGGACATTGTATCCGCGCAAGGTCTCTCCTGAAATCGTAAAGAGCTTTCCTATGATAGAACCGGGTGAGAGCCGCTGATATCAGCCCCTGAAAATCTAAAGTATAATTTCCCGCAAAACACAAAAACTACTAATGAACAATTCTATTTTACAAGGAGAGAAAAAAATGAAAGCCACAGGCATTGTAAGACGCATAGATGATCTTGGACGTGTAGTTATACCAAAAGAAATACGCCGCACCCTGAGAATTCGTGAGGGCGACCCCTCGCAGATAACATTGACAGAAGATTATCGTTTCGTAAATGCAATAAGGGATATTGCGGAAAGATTACATATCAGAGCATGAAGAAAGCCGTCCGGGTGAGAGTCCGGGCGGCTGCTGTATTTCTGGAGATAAAAATGTCGAAACAGCTTGATATAAGAATACATTTGTAGTATGATAAATATAGATAATATTCACTAAAACTTGTGAACACGGAGATGATATTATGGCAGTTCTGAAATGTAAGATGTGCGGCGGCTCACTGGAAATAAATGAAGGTATAACTGTATGCGAATGCGAATACTGCGGCACTAAGCAGACAATAACCACCGCAAACGATGAAAACATACAGGCGCTTTTCAACCGCGCGAATATTCTGCGAATGAAAAGCGAGTTCGACAAGGCGGAGACTCTTTACGAAAAGCTTGTACAGAGCAGTCCGGACGATGCGGAAGCTCACTGGGGACTTATTCTCTGCAAGTTCGGCATTGAGTACGTAGAAGACCCTGCGACCTTCAAGCGTGTGCCGACCTGTCACCGCACGTCCTTTGATTCAATTATCGCAGACGAGGACTACAAAGAGGCTCTGCGCTGTGCGGATACCGTTCAGCGGAGTATCTACGAGGCCGAAGCAAAAGAGATCGACCGTCTGCAAAAGGAGATACTTGTCCTGTCCGCGAAGGAAGAGCCCTATGACGTCTTTATCTGCTACAAGGAGAGCGACAATGGCACCCGCACTCCCGACAGCGTTATCGCAAACGACATCTATCATCAGCTCACAAACGAGGGCTTCAAGGTATTCTATTCGGCGATAACCCTTGAGGACAAGTTAGGCTCTGCGTATGAGCCGTGTATCTTTGCGGCGCTGAACAGCGCAAAGGTAATGCTTGCCATCGGCACGAAGCCCGAATACTTCAATGCCGTATGGGTCAAGAACGAGTGGAGCCGCTACCTGAAAATGATGAAGAAGGACCGCTCAAAGCTGCTCATTCCCTGCTACAAGGACATGGACGCCTACGAGCTTCCGGAGGAGTTCGCTCACCTGCAGGCGCAGGATATGAGCAAGATCGGCTTTATCAATGACATTGTGCGGGGTATCAAGAAGGTCATTGTCAAGGACGAGCATAAGGCGGCTGCTCCAAAAGCTCAGCCCGCCGCGCCCGTGCCCGCCGGTAACCCGACTGCAAATTCCCTTGTAAAGCGCGCGTTTATATTCCTTGAGGACGGCGACTGGAGCAGCGCGGACGAATACTGCGAGAAGGCTCTCGATATCGACCCCGAAAACGCGCAGGCATATCTCGGAAAGCTGATGGCGGAGTTGAAGGTATCACATCAGGACGCTCTCAGGAATGTTCCCGAAGCCTTTGATGACAGCAAAAATTATCAGAAGGTCATGCGCTATGCAGACGACAGTCTCAAAAACAAACTGAATGATGACATACGATACATAAACGAGCGAAATGAGCAGGCAAGGCGTGAGACTATTTATAGAAAGGCTTACGCGGTACTGAAGGACAAAAAATCTGATATCACGTCCCTGAATAATGCGAAGAATCAATTTAATGTGATAAAAGGCTATAAGGATGCCGCAGAGCTTGCGAGACAGTGTGAGGAAAGATCCGATGAACTAAAAAATCTTGCCGAATATAAAAATGCAGTGGCTATGCTTGATTCTGCTAAGAATAAATATCAAGCCGGATACGAAGCATTGGATATTTCCTCTGTGAATGAGGCTATGAGTGTGCTTGAAAAAACAAAGCCGAATTTTGTAAAACTCGGTTCCTATAAAAACTCTGCTGAACATGCAGCAGAATGCGACAGGCTGAGAGAAGAATGGACAGCTTCGATAACAGAAATAGAAAGAAGAATCGAAGCCGAAAAGAGAGCAACAGAGATTGCGAAAAAAAAGAAAAAGAAAAGAGAAATAATAATTATTGCCCTAGTAGACTGTGTCTTGGCTATTGCAGCAATTGTGATTTTTGTTGCAACTTTTGTTATTCCCGAAAGTAAATATAATCAC
>JBGVAQ010000057.1:0-18406 GCA_045224775.1 Acutalibacteraceae bacterium
GTGCGGCAGCCATTGACAATGTCAGCAGTATGACAGTGTAGATATCAGTAGAAGATGCTGATATGTGATGACCGTTCAGTGAAGGAAAAAGCGCCGATATTAAAGCGATAAGGAAATTTGTTATGATACAGCCGGAAAAGCCGAATATAACTAAAAGCGTACTGTCAAGTGCGCCTGTTTTCTTTTTCCTGTCGGCAACAGCTTTTCTTATTCCGCCGGTTGCCTGTGAAAATATAAGTGCAGGTACAAATACAGATAAAAATGAAAGTACTATGATTGAAAGGTAGTAGCCCGTTTTTGTTTTGCTTATACCGGAAAGTACGATAAAAAAGCCAGCTGTCTGTGTCAGAAGTGCCGAGGCTATACCGCACAGGCATACAAGGGAGAGCCGTCTTTTAAAGTTCTTTTTTTGTGTTTTTGCATAGTCAATTAAATTTATATCGTCCGTATAGTTTCCCCCTTGTCTTTATACAATTTTAACATTTTCGTCACCGAGACGCTTTTTCAGCTCATGTATCATTACTTCGTTTATATCAACGAAAAGTTTTCCCGGTGCCATATGTAATAAACTGTCATCGGTAGTGTAGAAATAGAGTGGTGTCTGACCGTCAAAAATATCCGTTATTTGTTTAGCCCTGATAAATTCCCTGCTTTTGAGGTTCGGGACACGGATATAAAGTCCCGGTCTTTTTGCAGGAGCTTTTTTTACAGGAGTTTTTGGTACAGAAGCATTTTGTACAGGAGTTTTTTGTGCGGTTACTTCCTGCATAGTCATGACTGAATTGCATATGAGCTTTTTCTGTTCGTTTTCACGCTCGGCAACAGAAGCATGTATAAGTCTTATATTTCCTTCGCCTAAGATATTCCCGTATTTTGAAAGAGTCTGAGGAAATATAAGCATTTTTGCGGAACCGCTTTTATCCTCTATCAATGCGGCAGCCATAGGCTGTCCGTTGTTTGCTGACATTATATCAAGCTTGTCTATAGCGGCTATAAGCGTTACATTTTTACCGTCGGTATATTTTGAGCCGTCATCAAATATTATATCCTTTATCTTATCGGGAGATACCTTTTTTATAAGTTCATCGTATTCATCAAGAGGATGTCCCGAAAAGTAAATTCCGGAGGACTGTTTTTCCATTTCGAGAAGCTCACAGAATCTTTCTTCTTCTATATCCGGAAGCTTGAAATTATCCGAAGATTGTTCAGAAAACGAGTCGAAAAGGTCAAGCTGACCGCTTTGTTCTTTTTGAAGCTGTGAATCTATATGTTCAAGTATAGTGTTTATTGTCTTTAACATCTGAGAACGGTGTGCGCCAAGACAGTCCAGAGCACCGCATCTTATCAGTATTTCAAGAGATCTGTTTGTAAGCTCACGGCTCCTCATTCTTTTGCAGAAGTCGTAATATGAAGTATAAGCAGCGCTGCTGCGTTCTTCTATGATATTTGTAATGATATTTTTAGGCAGACCTTTTATGGCTGAAAGACCGTATCTTATGCATTTTCCTTCGGTTGTAAAATTCAGCTCGCTTTTGTTTACGTTTGGTGACAGCAGTTTTATATTGAAGCGTGAACATTCATCGGCATACATTGCTATTTTTGACAGGTCATCAGAAACGCTTGAAAGCAGAGCTTTGAAGAATTGTTCGGGATAATTGCATTTAAGATATGCTGTCTGATAGGAAAGAATGGCATAACTTACAGCGTGTGATTTGTTGAAGGCATATGAAGCAAAGCTTTCCATTTCATTGAATATTTGTAAGGCAATATTCTGCGGTATGCCATTATCGGTACATCCGTTTATGAAGATGTTTTTTTCTTTTTCCATAACATCTTTCTTTTTCTTTGACATAGCACGTCTTACTATGTCTGCACGTCCGAGAGAATAGCCTGCAAGTCTGCGGAATATCTGCATGACTTGTTCCTGATATACTATACAGCCGTATGTAACTTCAAGTATAGGTTTTAGCATGGGATGAAGATAGGATATTTTTTGTGGAAAACGTCTGTTTTCTATATACTTATCAATAGAGTTCATAGGACCGGGACGGTAAAGAGCAAGTACGGCTGTTATATCCTCAATGTTACGGGGTTTAAGCTTTTTGAGTACTCTTTTTATGCCTGCCGATTCAAGCTGGAACACACCCTCGGTATCTCCTCGTGATAAAAGTTCAAATACTTTTCTGTCATTTTCGGGTATGTTTCTTATTGAAAAATCGGGCTGAGTATTTTTTATGCCTGATTCTGCATCATGTATGATAGTGAGGTTTCTCAGACCGAGAAAGTCCATTTTTAAAAGCCCGAGTTCTTCAAGCTCGGTCATTGTATATTGAGTAACTATGATATCATCATTTTTTGATATCGGAACGTATTCACACACGGGAGAATCTGTTATAACAATACCTGCCGCATGTGTCATTTCGTGACGTGGCAGACCTTCAAGACGTTTTGCCGTATCAAGAAGTCTTTGTATAGCGGAATATTCGTTGTACAATTTTTTAAGTTCGGCTGATTTTTCGAGAGCCTTTGATATTGTTATATCAGGTTCATATGGTATGAGTTTTGCGATCTTGTCGCATGTTTGCAGCGGTATATCCATTACACGTCCTATATCACGCACAGCGGCTTTGGCTGCCAGTGTACCGAAAGAGATTATCTGAGCAACATTTTCATTCCCGTATTTTTCCCTTACATATTTTATTACATCCTGACGTTTTTCCTTGCAGAAATCTATATCAAGATCGGGCATGCTTACCCTTTCGGGATTGAGAAATCTTTCAAAGATAAGGTCATATTTTATCGGATCAATACCCGTTATATCTGTACAGTAAGCCGCAAGACTGCCTGCGCCTGAGCCTCTGCCGGGACCTACGGGTATATCATGACTTCTGGCATAATTTATATAGTCGCTTACAATAAGGAAGTAATCGGTGAAACCCATTTCATTTATGGTTTTCATCTCATATTCAAGCCTGTCAATTATTGATTTGTCAGGCTCATTTCCGTATTTAGCATAAAGTCCCTTATAGCACTTACTGCGGAAATATTCATAATGATCGGTATTTTCGGGCGTTCTGAAATTCGGCAGCTTAGGTACGCCGAATTCTATCTCTACATTGCATCTTTCTGCAATAGCCGCTGTATTTTCCACAGCTTCGGGATTATCGGGAAAAAGCGACAGCATTTCATCTTCGCTCTTGATATAAAGCTCATTGGGTATAGCCCGTACTTCATCATTATCACTGAGAGTATGACCGCTTTTTATGCAGTTAAGCACCATTAAAAGCGGATGATCGTTTTGCTCTGTATAGCGGCAGTTGTTTGAAGCCGCAAGAGGTATGTCGCATTCATCTGAAAGCTTTACAAGCATAGGAAGTATGTGTTTTTGTTCCTCTGTATTGTGGTTCTGAAGTTCAATAAAGAAATTGTTCTCACCAAAGATACTTTTATATTGTAAAGCTGTATTTCTGGCACTTTCATAGTCATTGCTGAGCAGATATTTTGGTATTTCTCCCGAAAGACCGCCCGACAGGGCTATAAGTCCGTCATGGTACTTTTCAAGCAAAATTATATCTATGCTTGTATCGTAAATATTGTCCTTTGTTCTTGCAGCGGAATTGAGCCTCATAAGATTATGATATCCGGTATTGTTTTCACAAAGAAGTATAAGGCTGCTTTTTTCTGTATCACGGCTTATACACATCTCACATCCGATAACAGGCTTTATACCTTCGGCTTTTGCGGCTTTATAAAAGTCTATTACGCCGTACATAACAGAACTGTCTGTAATTGCAACAGCAGTTTGTCCTGAATCTTTGACTTTTTTAACAAGGTCTTTTATCCTGCATGCACTTTCAAGAAGGCTGTATTCTGTATGGACATGTAAATGTACAAAACTCATTGTTTATCATCCTCTCTGCAAGGGCATATCTTATTTTTTGAAGTACATATAAACCTGACATTTTATCATGCCATTATAAAGCTTTCGGCGTTTGTCAGCCTGACGGCCAAATATATTTTCAAAATTGTCATCGGGACTTATTATGCTGTAGCTCCAGCCGTCCCTTTTGACGAATTTTTCACCCATTATTTTATACAGTTCTCTTGCCTGTTCCATATCAAGAAGTCTTTCACCGTATGGCGGATTGCATATAACGGCTGCACGTTCATGTGTTTCCTCAAAGTCCTTGATATCACGTTTTACAGCGTGTATGCGTTTTTCAACGCCGGCTTTTTTAGCATTTTCGAGAGTAAGCGCAATGGCTTCATCGTCAATATCATATCCGAAAGCCTGAAATTCCGCATCATGCCTTATCATATCAATAGCACGTTCTCTTTCACTGCTCCATACTGATGACGGAGATATATTCCATTTTTCAGCGGCAAAGCTTCTTTTTATACCGGGAGCGATATTCAGTGCTTTGAGTGCGGATTCTATCAGTATCGTACCCGAACCGCAGAACGGATCTATAACTGTTGAGAAAGGTCTTACTCTTGAAAGGTCAGCCATAGCTGCGGCGAGAGTTTCTTTTATGGGAGCGGCAGCCGCATTTGCACGGTAGCCTCTTTTATGAAGTCCCTGACCTGATGTATCGAGCATTATGCTGCACTTGTTTTTCATTATAAGGAATTGTATCTGATGCAGACTCCCGCTTTCTTCGAGCCATGATGTATGATATTTTCTTGAAAGCCTTTCGGCAGCGGCTTTTTTTATTATCTTCTGACAGGCGGGTATGCTTGTGAGCTTTGAGCTTACACTGTGACCTTTAACAGGAAAAGCCTCTTTTTCTCCGATATAGTTTTCCCACGGTATTTTTTTTACTCCCTCAAAGAGATCATCGAATGTATAAGCCGGAAATTCCGCAAGAAGTATCTGTATTCTTTCGGCATAGCGTGAGCAGATATTTGCTCTTGCAAGTGTATTCATATCTCCCTCGAATGTAACACGTCCGTTTTCCGCACATACATTTTCTATTTCAAGACGTTTAAATTCATCTGCGCATATTCCTTCTATACCGAGCAGACACGGAGCTGCAAATTTGATTTTTTCCATATTATCCTCATTTCACCGGCATTCTGCCGGACACATATTTTTTATCAGCATTTACTACCTATATTATTTTATACTAATAAGTGCAAAAAATCAAGGCATGTATTATACGCAAATAATGTTTTATCAAAGCTTTGTTATGAATATACTTTACTGACTATGTTATGGGAGGGAATGTGTATGCTTGATAAATTCATACCTTTAAATCAGCACCCCGAACTGCCTACAGGCTGCGAAATAACATCTCTTGCTATGGTTCTGAGGTATTATGGCTTTGATACGGATAAATGTGAGCTGGCGGAAAAATATCTTGAAAAGGGAAACATAGGGGAAGCGGATTTTCGTTATATATTTGCAGGCGATCCTTCAAGAACGGATTCATACGGCTGTTATGCGCCTGCGATAGTAAATGCTGCGAACAGATATCTTGAAAACAGAGGTTCTGAAATGAAAGCAAGGAATATAAGCGGCAGGCAGCTTGAAGAACTGTTTGTATTTACAGATTCAGATATTCCGGTAATGATATGGTGTACTATTGGAATGAAAAAGGGATATTACAGTACCGAATGGGTAATAAACGGTAAAAAGCTTGTATGGTATGCCCGTGAGCATTGTACTGTGCTTTTAGGACATGAGGGAGATATTTCATATATAGCCGATCCATATACGGGACGCATAGAAAAATACCGTATAAATCTTTTAAAAACAAGATATGATGAGCTGTTCAGACAGGCTGTAGTCATATGTTGAATTTTATCGCTTTTATATTGCGGAGTTATAAATATTGTGATATAATCAATATCAAAAAAATATCCAAGGAGGATGAAAATGAAAAGACGTTTTAGCTTTTGTGCAAAGCTGATGGCTGCATTGACCGTATCGGCAGCCATGATGCTTCCTGCATTTCCTGTCGTTGCCGAGTCCGGAACGTTGAGTATGCTTGAGGATAATAATATCCCTGTAGTGTACCTGACGATTGACGAAAATGCAGAGGGCTATGGTACTATCGAGGAGATGAACAAAAGTACTGACCATTCCGTAAAATGCACAGGTACAATAAAGATAGACGTTCCCGATAATTACAAGGGCGACTACAGCGATACTGTGCTTGAAGATACGGACGAACTCCAGCTTGATTACATAAGAGGCCGTGGGAATTTTTCATGGATGGCTGATAAAAAGCCGTATAAGATCAAGCTTGACAAAAAAGCGGAACTTTTGGGCATGGGCAAGAACAAGCACTGGGCACTTCTTGCAAACAGATATGACGGAAGTATGATAAGGAACAGGCTTGTAAGCTATATCGGCGAACAGATGGGACTTGAATTTACTCCGAAAATGCTTCCTGTAGATCTTGTTATGAACGGCGAATATGCAGGCAGCTATTATCTTGCTGAAACAGTGCGTATAGATAAATCAAGAGTAGATATTGACGAGCTTAAACCAAAAGATAACGAAGAACCCGAAATAACAGGCGGTTATCTTCTTGCACTTAATCCTGCACCATCATTTTTTAAGCAGTATCCGTCTGAAAATACTTTTAAAACAAAAAGGGAGATGCCTCTCTGGTTTGAATCACCTGAGTTCTGGACTGATGACGGAGAAGATATAGGTACACCGGAGCAGAAAAAATATATAGAATCATATCTCAATAAAACAGAAGATGCCATATTTTCTTATGACTTCAAAGATAAAGACGGCAATTCCTATAAGGATTATATGGATATACAATCGGCTGCGGATTACTGGTGGGTACAGGAATTTATCCTGAATCACGATGCGTTCGATACTACGAGCAATTATCTTTATAAAAAGCGTGATGATAAGCTTTACTGGGGACCGCTCTGGGATTTTGACTTTACTATGGGATTTCTTGATCCGACAACAGCCGGATTCTGTCAGGCAACAAATTTATGGCTTGATCATCTCAGATTAAATGAGCCTGAATATCAGGCACTTCTGAGAGAACGCTGGAAAAAGCTTGATGCTGTAATAACGGATATGCTTAAAGAGGACGGTATATTCGACCGGTATGTACAGGAGCAGGAGAATTCTGCAAAAGATGATTTTGACAAATGGGGAGTAGATACGGGAGCGCACCGTCAAAGATATGAATTTGAAAAAGAGGTTGAGCTTATAAGAACATGGCTTACAAAAAGACAGAAATGGATAAACGATAATATCGATGAAAAACTTACAAAAACAAATTTTACAGTTACATACATGCTTGACGGAAAAATAATTGAAACATACAATGTAATGGCAGGTAAGCCTATCTATAATAATTTCCCGATATTGCCTGATGATCCGGATAAATATGTTCCATACTGGGAAGATGAAGAAGGTAAAATGTACCAGTATGAAACATGTGTAAATGATGATGTTATTCTCACCCCTCATTTTGAGTATTATGATCCATCAAAAGATCCCGAAATATCGAAAGAACCAGAAATATCAGAAGAACCCGAAATATCGGAAGAACCAGAAATATCAGAAGAACCAGAAATATCAGAAGAACCCGAAATATCGGAAGATTCTGAAATATCGAAAGAACCCGAAATATCGGAAGATTCTGAAATATCCGATGAACCTTCATATGTCAGTGAGCCGGAAAGAAGTGTGCCGGACAAGCCTTCACCCGCAACAGATACACCAAAAACAGGTGATAATACGGCTCTGCCGTTATTCGTACTTATAGCAGTAATTTCTCTTGCAGCAGTTATAACACAAAAGAAAATCAAAGACCGATAACCTATAATTACAGTGTACAATTTTGTGCACTGTAATTTTTTGAGTAAATCGCCTTATTTTTATTTACTTTAATAAAATATTGTGTTATATTTATACTAATAAAAATTAATAACAGAAAGGAAGATATCTGTGAAAACAAAACTATTATCAAAAGCAGCCGTTATCTTATTTGCAGCATCATTTGCAATGCCGATGTCACTATCAGCACAAACAAGCGTTTATGCTGCCGAAGCGTCAGGCGGAAGTCTGACATATAACTTTGACGGCAATGCAAAGGACAAATCAGGCTATGCACAGGGAAGTATCACATTCAAAGCCGGTACAGACGGTTCGTATAAGCTTTACTGGGCAGATGATACCAAGGCACTTGATGGGTATTATCCTATAGGCGAGTTCAAGCTTAAAGCCGGTGAGAGCAAGACAGTAAACATGGGTTATCATACAGTAATACCTGCCAATGCGAAAAAGATCATAGCCACAACAGGTTCACTTCTTGCCGCTGATGCATGTACTGTATATGACATACCCCAGAATAAAAAATTATTGTCTGCAAGCGGAAATCTGCTTTATACGTTCAGTACGTTCTCGGATATACATATTGATAAGGGAAGTCTTTGGTATGTAAATGCGGAGGCAAATCTTAAAAATGCATTGAAGTACAGTGTTGATAACAACGCTGACTATATAATCGTATCGGGCGATGTTGTTACAAACGATTCCGGTCCGGATAAGGAATGGGATGCATACCAGAAAGTACTCAGCAAAAGTGATTATACAGGTATGGTATGGGAGTCTGACGGAAACCATGATATGCGTCAGGGAGTTTCAAGCGGTCTTAAATCGTTTGTAAAGGGCTCCGGAACAGACGGTTCAAACAGCGGTAAACCATATTTCTACAGGATAGAGGAAAAGACAGGCGACCTGTTCATCTTTATGGCTCTTGAGCTTAACAAAGATCCTAAACAGTATGATGAATTTACAGATGAACAGCTTGCATGGGCAAAGAAACTTATACAAGAAAATTATCAGAGCAAAAATATATTCCTTATACAGCATGCACCTATAAACAAATTCGGCGCAGGCGACAGAATGAGCGCACCGTATTATAAAGGACTTCTCGGTCAGAACAATGAATCAACAAAAGCATTCAAACAGCTTCTTATAGATTATCCGAATATAATGTTCCTTTCCGGACATACACATGAAGATTTCGTAATGGATTATAACTATTCTGACGAAAACGGTACAGCGGCAAATATGATACATACACCGTCGCTTGCAGGTTCAACAATGCCTAATTCATCCGATGACGGTCTTGAAAGGAACGGTGGAAAGGGCTTTAATTCACAGGCGTATTATACTGAGGTATATGAAAACGAGATAGTTTTCTACGGTGTAAATATGACTGACGGAAAGATTTATCCGAAGTACAGCTATATAATGGAAGGTTCACGCACAGAGAATTCAGATGTACTGCCTGAAAGCACTCCAAGACCTTTGGCAAATGTAACAACTGATATTACAGGCGAGCTTTCAAAGGTTTCATATATCCTTTCGGATTATTACAAGTATGCTTCATACGACAGTTATCAGTCACTCAAAAAGTATTACTATGAATACAAGGGTATGACAACAGCAGATAAAAGTGTTATAGACGAATTTGAAGCAAGAATAACAGCTTTGTCTGCATATACCGGAGATATCAGCTATAATGAAATTTATGATACATATTATTTCGTAAACAATAAGGACTGGAGTTCAGTATATGCTTATGCATGGAACGGTTCATCTTCAAACGCAAGCTGGCCGGGTGTAAAACTTTCAAAGATCGGAGTAAATTCCGATAATAAAGGTGTGTACAGTGTAAAGTTCAGCAAAAAGGGCGAATACACCAAAATAATATTTGACGGCGGCAGCAATACAAATCAGACTGTAGATATTTCCCTGTCAGCGTATAAGTATAACTGCTTCTCAATAAAAGGCTCGGATAACGGAAAATACACAGTCAATAACTTCAAATATGAAGGTCAGAATCCTGATCCTGATCCTGATCCCGATCCTGAGCCGCAGCCCGAAGATGACAGATATGTACTTCTTTATTATGTAACAGATGAGCATAACTGGGACAATCGTGATACATTCTTCAAGAAGGGCAGCGACGGTGTTTACAGAACATCTTATACCCCGAAAAGTACCAATAATTTCAGTTTCAGCATGTATGACAGCAAGGACAAGAAATATTACAGCCTTTCCGAAAGTGCTAAAATAACATTTGCTGATAAAGAGAGCTTTTCATATACATTTGAAAAGCTTAGTTCAAGAGGAAAGAGTATTACTGTTTACGGACTTGATGAGGATGCAATACTTGATCTTGAATATGAGCCTGAATCAAAGAAGATAACAGTAAATTGCAGAAAGAAAGTACAGATAACCGAACTTAAAAACACATCAGTTCTTGAAGCTGAAAATGTAAAGCTCGGCGGATATGTTACAGTTGATGCAAGTGCAGAGGGCGGTGTCGGAGAATATTCCTATGCACTGTATTACAGAAGGTCTTCCGACAAAGAATGGTCTGTAAAGCAGGATTTCAGTGAAAACAAGATATTGAAGTTAAAGCCTGCAAAAGCTGTCAGCTATGATATATGTGTAAGAATAAAGGACAGCATGGGCGAGATAGTTGATAAGGTATTTACAGTCAATGTTTTTGCACCTCTCAAAAATACATCCGTAACGGCTGCAAATATCGGCTATGGTGAGTCGATAAAGATAAATGCAAGTGCAGAGGGTGGACTTGGTGAATATACCTATGCGGTATATTACAAAAAGGAAGCCGATACAAAATGGACTACCAAGCAGAATTATTCTTCAAACAATGTCATTACGATAAAACCAAAAAGCACCACTGTTTATGATATAAGTGTAAAGGTAAAGGACGGACGTGGTGTTATATCAAAGAGAACATTCAAAGTAAGCGTTACAAAACCTGAGAATACCTCGAAAGTGGAGTCTGAAAGTATCGTACTCGGCGAAAGCATAAAAATATCCTGTTCTGCAAAGAACGGTGCAGGTCCATATCAGTATGCTGTTTACTATAAGCGTGAGCCGGCAGACAGCTGGACATTGAAACAGAATTATTCTGCAAATGACACTGTAAGCATAAAGCCGAAATCTGCAACTGTTTATGATATAAGCGTAAAGGTAAAGGACAGTGCAGGAAATGTTTCAAAGAAATACTTCAAAGTAAAGGTTGTTAAAAATTAACAGGACAATATAAAAATAACCGCCTGTGGCATTTGTACTGCCACAGGCGGTTATTTTACTATAAGAAAGGTAAAGTGATAAGTTATTTTTTACATGAAAATTTCTTCGTATTCTTCTGAATTAGCCATAGACATATATGTCATGTTAGCAACAATTATATGGTCTAAAAGAACTACACCTACTGCACGGAGAGAATCCTTGAGCTTTATCGTTGTCTTGATATCAGCGTTTGAAGGCATAGCAATACCGCTGGGATGATTGTGTGCTATAACTGCGCTGCTCATGTTGAATTTAGCCGCTATATTCGCTATCTTTTTGATATTCAGTTCAGAAGCGTTTATAGAGCCTTTGCTTACCACATCACAATAACGTACATTTCCTTTTGCATCAAAGAGTAAGAGAAGTACCTGTTCATTATCAATACCAACAAAAAACGGCAGGATAAACTCACCGATATTTTCCTGTGTTATGGGATATTTTTTTGCAGACGTATATTTATCCTTCAGATAAGCTGAACAAACGGAAGGTATAAGTTTTATAAGAACAGCGGCATTTTCGCTAAGACCGTTTTCTTGCAGTACTTCGATAGGAGCATCCATAACTCCTGATAATGACCTGAACTTGTTAAGGAGTGTATGGGCAAGCTCATTTGTATCCTTTCTCGGAACTGCATAAAAAAGCAATAGCTCCAATATCTGATGATCCTGAAATTTGTCGAGTCCTTCTGAGATGAACCGTTCTTTTACACGTTTTCTGTGTCCGTCGTGCAGTCCTTTTTCTTCCGCCATGATAAAATACCTCTTATTTATTATTCTTGTAAAATTATTATAAACCAATTTTTATAATATTTCAACAAAAAAGTTGATTTTACAAGAAATAAATTTTAGTTAAAATAATTCCACATTCCACTTTCCACATTCCACATTGATTTTACAGGCATTGTCTTAAAAGGACAGGCTCCTGTGTTTCACTGAAAACAGTTTCAATTATTTTTTCAGAAGCCGGCGGGGAATAGTAGAAGTTATCCATGTGAGAACCTTCAAAGAAATATTTTGGCTGCTGAGGATGATATTCGTAATCAAAGGTATCTATGATTATGAGTTTTATTTTCATTCTTGAGGGAATAATATTCTTGATATAAACACTTGCCTGCTGACCTGCATGTATGTTATCCTTCATTTCCGCAAGACCTGCAAGATTCGGTGCAAGCTCTACAAATGCTCCGTATTCCTCGACAGAGCGTATTATACCTGCAACAGTTTCGCCCACCTCGAAGCCTTTGGCATTTTCTTCCCATGTACCCAGAAGTTCTTTATGAGTGAGGCTTATTCTGCCGTTGTCTATTGTCTTGACTACAGCCTTTATCTCCATACCGACTGAAAATCTTTCTCTCGGATGATCTATTCTTGAAACGGATATTGAGTCGATAGGGAGTAGTGAAACTATACCGCAGCCGATGTCGGCAAATGCGCCGAATGAATCAAGATGAGTTATTTTAGCGTCTATAACATCTCCGGGAACAAGATTTGAAATATATTCCCTCAAACATCTTTCCTGTGCAAGTCGTCTTGAAAGTATCGCCACTGTTTTTCCCGACTCATTTCTCTTGAAATCGGTTATTACAAAGCATACCGGTCTGTTTACTCTTGATATCACTGCAATATCCCGTACAGTGCCTTCTCTTATCCCGATAGCACCTTCTTCTCTTGGAATGATGCCTTTGATTGCGCCCAGATCGACAAGCAGGTTGTGTGACGAGTCACATACAACGGCTCTTGCTTCAAGTATTCTGCCGTCATGGAACGCTTCGTTAAGCTGAGATAAGGATTGCATTGCGGAAAGATTTTCCACCGTGTTCATAAGTCTGCCTTCAGGATAATATCCCGTCATTTTGCTTTCATTCCTTTCTGAATGAGGCTTTGCCTCGTTGCTTTTTCTCAACATCTATATGAAATTATTGCCTGACATATACCTTAGTCCCGTGTTTTTAAAAAATACTTGAATTATTCGTATATGTATTATAAAATAATATGGAGGGAGTGAGCAGATAATGAATGAGGATAACGGTAACATACGATTTTTGTCGGCTATTTCATATTTGGGTGTACTTTTCCTTATAGGACACTTTGCTGTTGAGAGAGATAATCCCGACCTGCGTTTTCATAAATATCAGGGAGGGATTCTGTGCCTTTCCTTTTTGTTTCTTTATATGATAGATTTGCTGATATGCCTGCTGTTTTCATTTTCACCGCAGCTTCAGGCTGTTGTATCTTTCATACTTACAAGCGCTGTCAGTATTGCATATATCTTTATGATATACTTCGGTGTTTCATCGGCACTGAAATTCAGACAGCGCCAACTGCCTTTTATAGGCTTTTATGCAGTAAGATTCAGAGAAATGATGGACAGCAGACGCAAAGGACAGTGATACCGGATATTTGTAGTATTGTGTGTCCCTGTAACTGTATTATACCATTGGTGTAAATGAAAATATTGTAGAAGGTGAGTACTATGAGTGAGGATATTATATACGCAGATTCGTATGATTTCGACAGCAGAATAGAACATGGTATAAGACTCGTGCTTTTTTATTCGGAATGGTGTATACAAAGCAGGGGGCTTATGTCGATACTTGAAGAAATAGCTGATGAATATTATGACAGTATAAGAGTGATAGCGGTAGATGTCGAGCAGTCGCCGGATTTAGCCTCGGTATTTGCGATAGAACAAACACCTGTTGTAGTATTTTTTATCGACGGAAAAATGGTCGAGCGTATAGGCGGTGCAAATCCGCCTAATGTATATACAGATCTTCTTGATGAGATAATATGATATAGGGTATAAAAAATGCAGACAACATTTTGTTGTCTGCATTTTTTGTGCTTATTATTTTATCATGTCGAGTATTTCAGCCTTTGGTCTTACACCGACTTTAATATCTGTTGTCTGACCGTTTTTAATAACGGCAATAGTCGGTATGCTCATTATGCTGAACTTCTGAGCAAGTGATGACTGATCGTCTACATTGACTTTGCCGACCTTGATATCGGGATTTTCTTCTGCTATCTGGTCAATAACAGGGGAGAGCATCCTGCAGGGACCGCACCATGATGCCCAGAAATCAAGAAGTACGGGCTTGTCGGATTCGAGAACTTCTGTTTTAAAGTTTGCGGATGTTATTTCTATAACTGCCATTTGAACATCTCCTTAAAATATATTATGTGCAGGGAGTGAAGGATTATTTTGATTTTTTCTTCTTTTTGTTGCGCTTTTGGGCATTTTTAGCCGCCTGATATGTCTGCTCCTTGATATCCGAGCTTGTCGGCAGACCGCCGAAAGTCTTTGCATTAAGCAGAGCCTTTACAAGATAGGGGTGCTTTTCGGTAAATTCCGCTTCCTTTTCGGGATGGCTTACGATAAAGTCCTCCTGTTGTTTTGTATATATGCTTGCGATATTGAGCAGGCATATAAGTATATACATGATAATAGAAAGGACAGCACCAATTCCGACAAAGGGATATATCGTCAGGAATATGTCTATAAGACTGAGTATAGCGCATATCATTACTATAACATGCTTGATGTGTCTGCGCTTGTCGAAAGTAGCGGCGAAGAATCCGATTATCGGCATAATGGCAAGACCGAATGAGAATATGCCGTGCATTACGGAATGACCTACAGAGCCGTAATTTCCGAATGATTCACCGACCATTCCGCCGACCATCATCTGTATTGCACTCTGGGAAACATTTACTGTTGCACAAAGTGTTCTCTGAGCTTTAAGTACAGCTCTGTTCAGCTTGTCAACACTTTCCTCAGTGTATTTTTTTCTGTCGATATTTTTTGCCGAATCAATAAGACCTGCAATTTCCTCGATATCAACATCATCACGGATACTGTATTGCCATTTATAGTTTGCAGTATCTATTGAGCGTATAGGCGGTTCGTATTCACTGTCATCTGATGTTACGGAAGAAGTGTCGCTGTTTTCGGAGGTATCCGGTTCAGCAGAGCTTTCTTCATCGGGCGGAGCTTCTTCAAGACCGTCAATAGCGGCTTTAAGCTCCTTTGCGGCTTCGTCTATTTCATCCTGTGTGTGTAATTTAAGATCTGCCGTTCCTACCATTGTAGTAACTTCAAGATTGTCATTTATAAACAACTGTGCGCTCAGGAAAGGATATGTCAGAAGGAAAATACAGATTATGAACGACCACACAATACAAAGTCTTATTATATTTGACGGTGTTTGCAGAGGACGTCTCCTTTTGGGTACGTTTATAACTTTTACCTGACGTTTTTTAGGTTTATCTTCTTTTGCGTTCTGACTTTCCGGTACAGCTTCGGGAACGTTTTCTTCCTTTTCATTTACATTCTCGGTGTTTTTTTCCATTATTCAAATTGTTCCTTTCGCCTGTATATCATACGGTATTGAACTTTTCCTGATAGTTCTTTATGCATGACTCGATTATTCTGAGAGCATCTTCCTTGCCCTTTACCTCGTCAACAACAGTCTCCTTATTTTCAAGGGACTTGTAAACGGTGAAGAAGTGAGTCATTTCTTCAAAGATATGCTGAGGAAGTTCGGATATATCCGTATATGAATTGTATGTAGGATCGCTGAACGGGATAGCGATTATCTTTTCATCATTTCTGCCGTTGTCGAGCATAGTTATAACTCCGACGGGATAACAGCGGATAAGTGTGAGAGGTATTATTGTTTCCGAGCAAAGAACGAGTACATCGAGAGGATCAAGGTCATCTGCATATGTACGGGGGATAAAGCCGTAATTTGCAGGATAATGAGTTGATGTGTGGAGAATACGGTCAAGCTTTAAAAGACCGCTTTGTTTGTCAAGCTCATATTTTGCCTTGCTTCCCTTTGGTATCTCAATTACCACCATAAAGTCCTCGGGGGTTATTCTTGATGAATCCATATCATGCCAGATATTTTGCATAGCTTTTCAGCTCCTTAATAAAATTATAGATATATTATAACATATTATTTTCTTATTGACTATAGTTTTCGGTAAAAATTATTAAAAAATTGTATAAAGTTTGTATGAAGTATAATAAAAAGCAGGACTCATAACGAATCCTGCCTTATTGATATTATTCTGCTTCAGGTTCTGCACTGTCGGTATCGACATCAACTTCAAGTTCAAGTTCGGGTTCAGCTTCTTTTTCAGGCTTTGCTTTAGCCTTAGCATTTTCCTTTTTCCTGGAGTCGTCAGCTTTCTTGGAATTGTCATCCTTTGACTTTTTTGAAGTTTTTTCCTTTGCGGAATTTTTCTTTGCTTCAGCTCTTTTCTTGTCCTTGTGGTTCTTCCACATTACCCAGAGGGGAGCAGCAATACAGAGTGAGGAATAGGAACCTGAGATAAGACCTACCATCATCGGAAGTGCAAAGCTTACGATTGAATCTATATTGTAGATAAGTGAAACAACAAGTACCGAGCCGATAGCAACTATAGTTGTTATTGATGTGCAGATTGTTCTTACAAGACACTGGTTAAGGCTTGCATTTACAACTTCTGCGGTAGATACCTTAGGACCGGATTTTCTTCTGTTCTCTCTTATACGGTCATAGATAACGATTGTATCATTGAGTGAGTAGCCGAGAATCATAAGAACAACGGCGATGAAGTTGTCGTTGAGCGGCATACGGAACAGAACGAATGCGAAATATACGATTATAAGGTCATGTACAAGTGCAACGACAGCCATTACGCCAGCTGAAAGACCGCCGATCTTCTTGAAACGTATTGCAACGTAGAATATCATAAGAACTGCTGCTATAAGTACAGCCGCAAGACATTTGAAGAAGAAGTTTGCGCCCTTTGAAGCGTCAACTGATGAAGAAGAAGCTTCTTTGATGTTGTTGTCGGGATAAGCCTCCTGAAGAGCCTTTGTTATAGCCTGCTTATCCTCAACGGAAACAGCCTTGTTTCCTGTGAACTGCATTGATACGATATGTTTATCGTTTGCATTTGAGCTTGCGAGGTTGTCACTGTAGGAATAGGTTATTTTGTCTTTTGCGAGTGACTCTATTTTTTCGATAGCCTCATCTGCTGTTTTTTCGATATCGCTTGCTTTGAGGTCGCCGCCGTAGCTGTACTTTATTATTGTACCGCCCGTGAACTGTATGTCAACGAGTGTCGGGAAAACAAAAATATTGAGCAGCAGGGAAACGAGCATTATGCCGAGTGATATGCAGAAAAATATCTTGGACTTTTTCACAAAGTCTATATGGAATTTCTGTCTCATGATTTCTTACCTCCATATAGTCTTTTATTTTTGAATATCTTGAAGCGTGATATAGATTTGAGCATAAGTCTTGATGCACCGACACCCATTATGAAGTTAGCAATAACACCGACAAGGAGTGTATAGCCGAATGCATAGATAAGACCTGTTGTTGAAACGCCGAAGATAGCTGAAAGGATATTTGCAGGACCGAATACAAGTATAAGTATTACGGCAACTATGATAACTGTGATGTTACCGTCGAAGATAGCTGCGAAGCTTCCCTTTGTACCGTTTGTGATACAGCCGTCAAGAGTTTTTCCTGTCCACAGTTCATCCTTTATTCTTTCAGCAGTAATGATATTAGCGTCAACGCCCATACCTATTGAAAGGATAAGACCTGCAATACCGGGGATAGTCATTGTAAAGCTCGGGAATACTGGGAAGTAACCCGAAACAGCCATAATAGCTATAGCCATCTGTCCGAGGAGAGCGATAAATGCGATAAATCCGGGCAGTCTGTACATTATTGTCATGAATGCGAAGATAAACGCAAGAGCAACTATAGCTGCAATACCCATAGCCTCAAGTGCATAGTTTCCGAGAGAAGGACTTATTGTGCCGTAGCTTTCAACTGTAAGTCCGAAGGGGAGAGCACCGGCATTGATAGTATTTGCAAGCTTTGCGGCCTCTGCTGCGGAAAATCCGTTGCCGCCGCTGCCGCCGCTTCTGATATAGCAGCTTCCGCCTGTGATAGCCTCATCGACAGAAGGAGCAGATATAAGCTCATCATCCATCCAGATAGATATCTGAGTTTTTGTATTTGCTGCATCTGCGGTTGCCTCTGCAAATTTTCTTGTGCCTTCATCATCAAATTCAAGGTTTACGACATGCTCGTGAGTACCGGTCTGAGAGGTCTGAATGTAGCTTGTATAAGCTTTCTTGACATTCTTACCTGTCAGGATAGTTTCTCCGGATGACTCTGTTCCCATCTTGAATGAAAGCTCGGCAGTAGCAGCAAGCTCTTTGATAGCTTCGTCAGGGTTGTAGTTCTTTTCGTCAGATCTCCACGGGAAGCGCACGGTAATACGATCGTTAGTG
>JBGVAQ010000058.1:0-2673 GCA_045224775.1 Acutalibacteraceae bacterium
TTTACGCTTGCTGAAATAACTATGTGCGTTCAGGAGGGGAGTGCTTGAACAGAATAAGGGCATTATGCGGCAGAGATGTTATTATCTCGATAAACGGAAAACGGCTTTTGCAGGCTGAGAGTGCTGAACTGAGAAATATTTCCGAACTGCACAGGATAAGATCCTGCTTTTGCAGTGATGATATTGCTCATACAGCAGGACGAAGGGAATATAAGCTGAATCTTGTGGG
Source organism: Acutalibacteraceae bacterium (assembly GCA_045224775.1). GTDB lineage: Bacteria > Bacillota > Clostridia > Oscillospirales > Acutalibacteraceae > UBA1213. The sequence continues at coordinate 230 of JBGVAQ010000058.1, forward strand.
TATAAGGTTCAGACAGCCTTTTGAAAACTGTAATTTTTATGATCTTGATAATTTTACTGTGACGATAGAGCTTGACGGCTTACACATAACGCTTGAAGGCTGTGTGTGGGATGATTTCAAAGCCGTTGCAAAGCCTGAAAGCTTCCGTGAGCATATAAGCATCACTGCACTGAGAATGAGAACGGAGGATGAATTTGGAGGAGCTTGAAAATACCGCTTTGATAAACAGGAAATTCAGTGCCGATGAGTTTGAACAGCTTGAAAATATCTCGGAGCTGATAAATGCGGATTCATTGAGATATGAAAGAATACTTGATATGGAGGATGAAGTAAATGAACTGTAAAGGTAAGATGAGCTTCAGGGAGTTTATTTTTCCCGTTAATCCGTACATCATAAGGATAAGCCACAAGAGGTCTGTTTCAGACAGAAAAATCCCCTTTTCCGACGATGTTGTAAGCGATATGGGACTTAACAGCAGGATAATAAAGGGCGAAGGCGAATTTTTCGGCACCGGTGCGGAAAATGATTTTTGCAGACTGAAAGAAATGCATGAAAAGGGTGAGGGTATGCTTTATGTACCCTCACAAAAGCCTGTTTATGCTTACTTTTCTGAACTGGAGCTTATCGGACGTGATATTGATGGGGTTATAAAATACAGCTTTACATTTATTGAGAGCCGTGAAAAAAAGAGTATAAAGGATGCTTCTGAAATTATATCTGACGGCAGACATTCCCTCTGGGATTATTCATATATCAGCGGTACGGATATAGAAACGCTTATTGAACTTAACTGTGATATAAAACGTCCTGATGATATAATACAGGCTGGAGGGAGGATAATACTGTGCTGACATATTCTCTTACTGATGCTGACGGGAGAGTAAAGGAGCTTAAAAAGCCGCTCAAAGTCAGCTTTATTTCATCTGAAAATGCACCCGCTGACAAACTTACCGCAGTTTTTGCCGTTAAGGGCAGGATACCTGTTATTTATTCTATGGATGTATATGACGGCAGGGAAAAAATATTCAGCGGTCTTGTTGATGTTCAGACAGATGAATGTACGAAAAACGGCACACTTCTTACTGTTTCGGCAAGAAGCCTTGAATGTCTTTTGCTTGACAATGAGGCAATGCCGCAGACCTATTGTATGCCGTCTATGCCGCTTCTTATGAAAAGACATTTTGCACCGCTTGGTTTTGACAGATTCATAGGTACAGGCAGAGCTTTCAACGGTGAGATGACAATAAGCAAGGGTATGAGCGAATGGAGTGTGCTTAAAAGCTTTTGCGAGTCGTTTACAGGTACATGTCCTAAGATAACTAAAGATGGTGCAATAGATATATCCGGCGGAACAAAACAGGAGATACACATTTCACATGACAGGATAATATCCTTTAAGCACTGTTTTAAAAACAGCGTTCTTATATCAAAGGCGATTGCAAGAACACATACCGGCGGAGTTTATTCCATGCCTCTGGTCAGTAAGCTTGCGGAAAAAACAGGTGTTAAACGCAGAAGATATATAAACTCCATTGACGGAAAAAGCCGTACTGTACTGTCAGCCAAAAAGCTTATGGAAAAGTCTGATATGCAGTATGAGCAGATAACTGTTGACTGCTGCGGCTGTATTATCTGTGATGTCGGAGCATGGCTTTCGATAGAAAAGAACAGGAAAAAATATATCATAAGTGAGATAAATTATATGCTTGGTTCGGACGGTGAGCATACTGTTATTTATGCTTATACACCGCCTGAGCAGTGAAAGGAGTTGATGTGCTTTGAAAATTTCCGGAAAGCTTGTCAGGAACAGACAAAAAGTCAAATCATGTACTGCCGGAAGAATACAGAACAGTGCAGACAGAAGAATATCTGCCGCCGCCTTAAACGGAAAGGGACAATTTTCAATAGTTTCTCCCTGGGGATTCGAGTATATTCCAAACCTTAATGATGATGCTGTTATAATCAGCGGTGACAGTGAAAGAATGTGCATAGGCATAAAGCAGAGAAACAATTACTATAATATCGAACCCGGAGAGGTTGTTATACATTCCGATCTTGATACATATATAAAAATTACAAATGACGGTAAAATATATCTCAGCGGCGATATTTATGTAAACGGACAACGACTGGAGGTGTAGCATACGGATACGGCTTTGAGTATTAACGGAGATATACTTGTTGATGATAACGGGAATATATGTCTGTTATCAGATAAAGAGGAGATAAAACAAAGACTTTATATCATGCTTTCAGCAAGACTGGGAGGATTTATTTATGACAGAGAGCTTGGCAGTGAGCTTCCTGATGCATCTTTGACGGACAGCAATCAGGTGGCTGCACTTGCAAGAAAAGCACTTTGCAGGATGCCGGAAGCGGAAGTTACAGGTGTTGAAATATCCGATGATTCACTTTTTATAAGCGTTGAATATGAGGGTAATGT
>JBGVAQ010000059.1:0-2867 GCA_045224775.1 Acutalibacteraceae bacterium
TCATCAAGTGCATATCTGTCTTTTCGTTTTGCTTCCCATTCTCCATTTGTTTTCAGAGGTCGCATAGTTAAAAGAATATGAGCATGAGGGTTACCGTCTGACTTGCCATGCAAAGACCAGTCTGCAATCATTCCTTTGTCCGTAAAATTTTTTTTGATATATTCTCTGACGACTTCTATCTGTTCATGATGAGAAAATTCTATTGGCAAAGCTACTTCAACTTCTCTGCACAGTTGAGCATTTTTTTGTTTTTCAATTTTCTGCACTTCGTTCCAAAGAGTTTGTCGATCTGAATATTTAGATGGTGCATTTACACACAAAAGGATTTCCGAAAATGCTACTCCGCCCTTGCGTGTATAGTCATGAGTTTTTCCAAATTCACCATCAACAGTTTTTGTTCCAGAACGATATGCAGCTGCAGCTGTCGCTGTTTTGCCTTTGCCACGACTTATTATTTTTATTTGACAATGAAAGATAGCCAATTATTACAATCCTCCTTTTAGTTTTTCTTCCCTAACGGCTAATAGAATTTTGCCTACGGCAAAATTCGGTCGGGGTTTGGGGTGTCCCCAACGCACATATACATATGTTACCGTAGGTAACGTGCGTATATGTGCGCCTTTCGGTTGTTTTGCTCAACACCTACATTTTATAATTTTTCTTGCATTTTGTCAATGCTTGGTGTATGATTAAGGTAGTTACTATGATGTTGAGCAAAACAAAATCGGTGCTTACACACTGATAGATACACGATAGTATAGGAGTGATTGTATTGAAATCGTATGATGAAAGAATTGCCGAGTTGAATGCTAAGAAAGAGCAAAAAGAGAAAGAGCTTGCTGAGCTTAAAGCCAAAGAGAGAAAGTTGTTGCAAGAGAAGAAAGCATTGGAGAGAAAAGCTCGTACAAAACGCTTGATTGAAACAGGTGCTATTATCGAAAGTGTACTTGGCAGACCTGTTGAAAATGAAGATATCGAACCGATCAAACAGCTTATTGTGTGTTACAAGAATAAGAAGTTGAGTGGTCAGCCTATTTTGAAACGTCAAAATTCTTCAGATGAATAAGTTGAAGATGTTTTATTCTATCTTTCTTTTAAAAATATAACAGAGTGAGAAAAAAAGATAACTTAGGGAGTGAGAGTTTTGAAGCATAATGATATGTTGATATTATTAGCATATGCGGTGAGCGTAAATGGTTCAATACATACTCAACAGCTTATCTTATTAAACAAACTTACACGAAATGATAAAAAAATTCATGAAAAAGTTTACAATATTTTACTCAGCGATGAAACTTACCAAAAAAATGATATAAATTATTTGAAAGATATTATGATGAATATTTCTACTAAAGAGAGAAATTGGCTAAAAAGAATGATGTTAAAATTGATGTGTTATGACGGTTCTTTTGACGAAGTGGAACAAATTTTTATGGAAATGCTTTTTCCTGAAATTAAGTATAATAAATTTGTTATTTCACATTATATCAGAAATTTTAAATTTCATACCATTAGCTTTCCTGTATTATCATTTATAAAAAAGATAATAGGAGTTGAAAAGACATACAGTGTAGAATATGAATTGATGACAGAACATTTATTTGAACAAAACTATGAAATTATTAGCAGATCAATTTCGAGATTAGGACTATTTTCGGATTTTTCTCATTTATTTGAAAAGTATATAGAAGATGTTTCACATTTAAGTAAAGATGAAATTACACTTGCTCTTGCAGGAAAAACTAAATCCGGAAAGTCAACATTAATGAGTCTTATCAGTGGTACTGGACAAGAGCTTATAGGAAAAAAAGGAACGCAGAGAACCAGTAAATGTAATATTATTACGCATTACAAAGGAATAAAAATAATTGACACTCCTGGATTAGCTGCTGCAAGTAAGAAGGGTGATCTCGATGAGCAGAAAGCTATTGATTCATTTGTTGAAGCAGATATGATATTATTTATTATTCCTAATGATACTTATGATGAAGAATTAAAATTTATTGATAAACTTGTACAAATGAATAAGCCTATCTCAATATTAGTAAACTATAAAAATTCCAGTTGGTTCAAATACAAAATTGAAGATATTCTTTCTAAACCTGATATTTGGAAAAATGAAAGTTCTGAGAATAACTTGTGTGATTGGTCAAATCAACTTGTGCGTTTTGCAAAAGCGGGACATTATTTCCATGTGATTGAAAACAAGATATATTATGCGTTCTTATATGAAGCAACAAATGATTGGATGAATAATTGTGGAAAAAAAATTTCTCATAAGAAACTAAAGGAGATATATGATGCTTCTGGTTTTTCAAGCAGTATGTCAAAAATATTCCAAGAACTTATGGAGAAGTCAAAATTATTTAGATTGATAAAAATATTTGAAGTTCATTTGAACTTTATAAAACATATAAGTTCTGAAATAGAAATTAAATTATCCAGAAATAATCAAAAATTCGAGGAAATTAAGAATATCCTTGAGAGTATTTCTTATTGGGTAGAGAAATTCAAAAATAATTGCCAAATTCATGTAGAAGAAAAAATAAAGGAAATATTTTTTGACATGCTTTTTTCATCTCGTGAACTGGAAGAAAATGTTTTTAAACTTAATAATAGTGAATTTGAAAGTTATATTAATAATTTGTTTGAAAAAACTAATAATTTGATGTTCAGTTCTATTTGTTCTGTAGTTAGTGGAGAAGTAAAAGAAACAAAAGATAAGTTAAGCTTATTTGGAATAGAATATTATATCTTGGAGCCGCCTTGCTCGAAATTCCAAATTTATCAAATTAACGAAACATTTAAAATATCAGAGAAATTTAATCTTTTTAAAGTAAAGGAAACGTATATTATCTCCCAAACAT
>JBGVAQ010000060.1:0-12452 GCA_045224775.1 Acutalibacteraceae bacterium
ATATATAGTAGCAATGGATCTGGGTATAGATCAGAATACGACTCAGAACGGTTGGGATGACTACGATCTTGACTATAACGGAACCCATATAGAAATCAAGAGTTCATCATATCTTCAGGCTTGGAAGTTTGTCGAACAATCGAAAATTGTTTTCCGCATAAGTCCTACAAAATCGACCTTCTGGAAAGACAATAAAGTCAAACGCAGAGCCGATATTTATGTATTTTGCCTTTTTGCCTGCAAGGACAGAGAGATTGCTGATCCGATGAAGCTTGAGCAATGGGAATTCTATGTCGTTAAAACATCTGACATCGACAATATACTTGGAGATCAGAAAACATTGTCTTTGTGGAGGCTGACACAACTGCCGCATATCAAATGTACATACTAAGACATTAATACTTCTATAGATACTCTACTTTAAAAGAAGGAGTTGCCAACCCAGCAGCTCCTTATATTATTGTAGTTCAATTTTTTCAAGCTTATCTACCCACAAAGCTATACATCCATATTCACATTTCGGTTTCTCCTCCGAAATAAAAATCAATGTGTGGGGACGATCATTATCATCTCTACATGGTTGAATAACTATTTTGTATACAATTCCAGTATATGTAGGACCTTCTTTGGTAGTAGCTTTTACTTTCATATTTTTTTCAGGAAACATTTCGTCAGAGCCGAGGATGTACATAATGATGTGATCCGCTGTACGGATTATTATCATTACCCGCACAATCTCAGGGTAGAAATTAAGGCACCTAAAAGCGGAATGCCAAAGGTGACATTAACTGCAGAATTTTAGTCAACATAAACCCCTGACCTTCGTGGTTGGGGGCTTTCTGTTTAAAAAGGCCGCTGCATTGCTGTAGCGACCTTTTGTCAGATAGTTACATTTTGAAATCCCCATCGTTTGTTTTAATCTTCATTAACTTCTTGAAAAGCCGAAGGTGGGCATCCCTCCACCTTTCCAATTCAAGATTAGTTTTGAAAGAGATACACACGAAAGGGTTCTCTTCCCTATCGGGTAGATTGTGGTAGAAAAACATTGATTTGTTTTCTCTTATTCCCACCATAATCTCCAACGCTTCTTTAAGATTCATTGAATGCTCGTGACCATTTTGATCCTCACACGATTCCTGCATTCTGTCTGTAGAAAGAATCGCACCAAAATTTGAGCTTTCTTCGTTGTGGCACAAATATTCGTTGCGCTCATAATCATACAGACAAAATCTGCATAATGCACATTTGTTTTCCGGCATAGTAATCCGCTCCTAAATATTATAGTCTGACATCATATGTACTCCATAGAATAATGTTATCAGCTGCTTATATTATGATTGATAACAAGTGTTTTAACCTTCTGTCTCAAGCACCACATACTCGCAATCTTCCGGCACATGATAACTTTGCAGAACATCTAAAAAGTCTCGGATAATGCTTGCCTCGTATGCTTTGCAAAGATAATCCGGCCACATGAAGAACATATATTCAGAAGCATTGGGTTCGTGATATGTATTGCCAAATTCATCTGTTTCGGTAGGATTTTTACCGAACTTCAACTCGTGATCGAGCTTAGCTGCATATACAGTCGGAGATATTACAGTAGAAAAGCCATCAAATCCGTCTTCACTTGCCTCGTTCTCAATAACTTCTGAGATAAGAACATATCCCTTCTTGATATATTCTCCTGCTGGAAGATCCTTAATAGGCAGATATTTTACCGGAACAACCTTTTTACCACTCCAGTCTTCTGATTCAAACTCTTTTCTAAGTTCTTCCGATATTTCTGTTTCACTGACCGAAATGAAATCTTCATATAGATCCGATGCGAAGCTTCGTGATCTGTTAAGCACAGGACGAAGGTTTCTGAAACAATCATAAGGTCCAAGAGGGTATATCTTTCCCTCTGAACGGTATCCAATATAATATGTATAGTAGTAGCTCATAGTTTTCCCCTTTTCAGAATCGTATACTTATTTAGCTTTTCTATGCTGTCACCAAAATAGATCTTATCCACATTATCAGATACCGCATAGCGGTTAAACTCTTCAGAAACATAAGAGTCATTCTCGGGAACAACAATTATACAAGGTACACTTCTCTTTTTCATATCCTCTTTGGAGAAGGGTGTATTCTCGTTACATCTCCAGTCATCAGCAGGCTCCATTACATGATAATTCATATCTACAGCAACATCGATGTACTCTTCTACGTATTCAGAATAAACCCTTTCTGCCTTATGATCATAATAACGATCATAAGGACGATCATTCCAGTCATCACCCCAGTAGTCTTCGCAGTCGTCTTTTCCGCAATAGAACCTAACTACATTCCCTTTTTTTTCAAAGTCGATTATTTTCATCTTTCTTCTCCTTTTCATCCCAGAACCTGATCATTGAATCAGCAAAAACAAGCTCTTTACCGGTCCATCCGTACATAAGGTTTGTACGATAACCGTATTCAGGAATCACCACGTTGTCATAACCGGCTGTCTGCACACTGAATACATTGACTTTCGGATTTACTTTGCTTCTGTATTCGTGAATGAGCTTAGCTATATCAACATATGACCATCCTGTATTACTTGTGCCGAACCCTCTCCTGTTGTACTCTCTCATGGATTCATTTGTGCCATAAAGACCTCCGTGACCGGCCTGCTGATCGGAATAGATAAAGATATTATCCCAATGCTCTTTTTTGTCAATAGCATCTCGGAAGAATAACCAGATACCGTTTTCGGTGCCTCCTCCTACATCATTGAAACCACTTGCACTGATATCTTTGCATTGACATAGTAATCCGTTCCGTTTGCTCACGGGTTTAACAATAAGCTTGTCTCCAAACTTACCGATGTATCCTTCGTCAGAGTTTCTCGCAGTTATAAGGGAACTCAGGTTGTCAATCTCTGCAACAGTCACACTGCCGTATTCCGAATTAAAAGTTCCCCAAGCACTTCCGGAATTATCAGACAAGCACATGGTCTTTCCTGAAAGTTTCGGCATATTATCGCAGGCAATATCTATGCATTCTTCAAGGGCATCGAGTATCAGACCTTTTTGATGAACATCACTGCGCTCAATCATTTTCAGAGCAGTGAAATATCTGAACGGGAACTGCTTACCCTTTAACACACCATCCTTAAGCTGCTGCATAACGGCTTTGCACACTTCTATGTCATCTATTTCCGTAAAGATGCCTCTGAGGTTACGGAGCAATGCCATGTGTCCCATCTTTACAGTAGAGAGGATTTCTTTCCATGAAGCTCCTGCAGCTTTTTTAGCTTCCCAAGTGTTATTGTTGTCTTCAACGGCTATTGTGCCTGTAGTCATAAGTTCATCAATCAATTTGGAATTAGCATGACATATACGAATGGTATCGATCATGCCAATGCCGCTGTTTTTGTACTTATGAAGTTCATAGAGAGTAGCGGATTCGATTTTGGCAGCCCAATTCCTTTTTAAAAGGTTCGGAACACTTTTCTTACTGCCGTTCTTAAACAGGTAGTATTCAAGCTGCGAGATTGGTTCGTCTGCCCTGCTCATAACCTGCTTTTGAATTGCTGAAAACAGACCCGGATTTTCTTCATTAAACTTCTGTCTTTTTGGATGCATAGCAGCTCTGACCATGATTATCTGAGGATTCAGCCTCATATAGAAATCATTTCTGAGTACAGCGGCCCATTCGATGACGGCTTTGAAGTCATAATCCAATGCTTCATCGATAATCTTTTCCATTACAGTAGAGGTTTTCATTCCTTCATACTTATCCGGCAAGATAGAATACTCTGCAAAAAGATCATCCACACAGTATTTACCGTCTTTAATACCGGCTTTCTTGAACTCACCGTCACGATAGTACTGCGGTTCTCCAAATATAGACGATGCCGTTACCATTCTTAGAGTATCAAGCGGATTGTACTCATACGAAGTTCCTCCCATGAAGTTTTCCACAGGCTTTTCTATTTCCGTTTTCCTTTGTTCTTTTACTGATTTTGTCATTTTACTCATGTTTATCATTCCTTTCTGAATATCGTTCAACGATTTCATTGAGTTCGATTTACTCACTCTATATGCTTATGATTATGCGATCAATATCTACCCTGCTCTAAGACTACCGGTTTCATGCATCGACTTTAGCATTTTTAATGCTGAGTGGTGTTGAACCTACGAACCTTTATACTATGCATTATACAAAACAATATCGGTGATATTATCGTCCGGTGTTTTAACAATATGATTTTTATTTTCCGGATCAACAATAGTCCAATACGGCTGTCCAAACATTTCTGTCCTTTCCAGAAGCAAACATGGCAGAGTGTTCTCCTTAACAAAATCATCAAGCTTCTTATCAAGATCCGGTTCATTCTTGTGTTCATTCCGGATTGCTTGTATCTCCATAAGTGATGGTTTCTTTTTTGCTGTTCCAATAACGCTTATCGCTGAAAGTACATCTGAATCTGTACTTTCAAAATACTTGTCATAATTGATGTATGTCCCTAAAGGATGATGAAACAGTTCGTATAGCTCCTTGACCATTTCATTAGTTTCTAAATTGTATATTCTTTCCTTATTTGTCATATTCTCTTTCCTTTCAAATTTTAGATATAATTTATTATCTGATATTCTTTCTGACCTTTAATAATTTAATTCATTTCTCTGTTCGGCTGTTTTTAGGATTGTCTGCTTATATTCTTCATAATCCTTAAACCTGATATGTTTGCCGGTTCTGACATTGATACAGTCTTCTCCGTTAGCAACCTCATAAGCGTTAGAAGACACTACGATATATACTTTGATATCGGGGTTCTTGTCGTGAAGAAGAAAGTCAAAAAAGTCCTTAACTTCCAAGATATTGTCAATAGACAATCCGCTGTCTATCGCATCAACAAGAATCCATTTTTCTTTCTTGTCTGACTGTCTTTCAACAACCTGTTTCAATGATTTGACAAATTCTCCGAAAGCTATTTTGATCCCTTCCCCTTCGGAACAACTCATTAGGCTTGCCATTGTTGTAAAGTCTCCATACAATCCGGCTTTTGATTTGGTTTGTGATGCACCATCCTGCAGGTTGTCAAACTGAACACAGTCTATATTGTTCTTTTTACAATATCGTTTGATGTTTCCTATGATCGTGCTTTTCCCCGAACCGTTGCAGCCTACCAAGACTGTAACTCCTTCGTCAAAGTCGAGATGATTATATAAAAAGAATTTTTTACCTTCATAATGCGGACTTTGCTCGATTTCTATTACCCTCAAGTTGATCCCCCCCTTATATTATTTGAACAGCACCTCCGTCCTCACTGTTCTATCACCTCTGTTAGGGTGATACCCCCATCTTTTCGGGTTCAGCCATCGATAACATCAGGAGGCAATCTGTCCCATGCCATAAGACAGCTTGCAGGCTCAATGGCAGCCTGATTCGTTCTGCAAACAAAACGGGTATCGGTACAGAATAAATGGCAGTAGATTTCTATACCGATATTGGGTGCAGAGGGTGGATTCGAACCACCGACCTTCAGGATATGAACCTGACAAGCTAACCGCTGCTCTACTCTGCATTATGTACAAAGTAAATCAATTAACGCTTGATAATGTTTGATGTTTTCACATCTGTAATTATACGAATACACCGAAGATACAAATATATCACCCCTTAATTGTTAAGGGATACCAACACTGCTGTATTGATATCCCCTTTGTCGGACAGAATCGAGAATTCCAAAAATGATAGATTGGTTGATTTGCTGTGGCAGGATTCCTGCGCAGAGCACATTATTCGGAAACCACCCCTACATTAAAAGGGCTCAGGAATTATATCCCTACCTTGATTTCAAAAGTTCCGTTTGCGACGGATTAAATATTTTCTGTAAACTGTTATAGTTTGATGAAATCATTTTCCCGCTTCGATTCTGTATTGAGTTTTCAGGAATATCGTGAATAATAAGAACGATTTAAGTATCAGATAATCTTCAAAAATATATGATGTAATCGATCTTCCGCTACGATATTATTGATTCTATAGTAATTATACCCCTTGAATTTTTAAAAGTCAAGTAAATTTATTACTTATTTACCTGTTTTTATACCTTATGTATCATATTTGTAGTAATACACAATTTTTGATTGTTCTTTTTGGATATTTAAAGAATTGTGATTTTTGGGAATGTTTGTTTGACATTGAAAAATTTTCTGATATAATAATAGCAATGCATAAAAACTTTAGTGTTTTTGCGGGGCTGGTGTACGCACCGGTCCTATTTTTTTTAAAGGAGCTAAAGCAATGCGTTTGTGGACTTTTCAACCTAAAGAAGTTTATGATATTCTGATTAAAAAAGGCATATTCACCTGTGATCCTTTAAAGTCAACTATGATTGAATTCGAAGACTTTAAAAGAGCTTATGAATGGTTAACAGCTCAAATGGTTAAACGTATTGGTTCTCCTCCCGCTGGAGTATCCTTTCCTATATGGGCATGGCACACTACTTACTGGAAACACAAAAAACCCGATTTGCGAAGATCCGAATATCGGAATTACTCAAAGTCTATGGTCTGTCTTGAGATCGAAAAACCGGATAAAGATGTTCTGCTTAGCGATGAAGAAAACTGGCATCTCGTTCTGAACGATAGCTATATAGCTGACAGCGAAGAGGATTTTGATAACTTCTACAATCATCCGTCTGAGATAGAAAAAGAATTATCTTGGGAAAAGATATTCGATGTATCTCCCTTTGAAAATGGCTGGTCGAGAAAAGGAATGTTTGTTCAGGCTACTTTTTGGGAGCTTAGTCTATCAGAGGTAGTAAGAGTTATCTCCGTAAACAAAAAAGCTGATTTCTAATAAGAATAACTTTAATGTACAATAAATTGTACCGCATAACCCTTGACGCAAAATATAGTAGTAGATTTCCTAAGAAACTTGTGATACAATTATCTCAGGATGAATATCCTCCTCAACAAGATTACAAGATTCTACCAATCTACCAAGCGAAAAGACCTGTGGGCTGTCATCTGCCGCAGGTCTTTTCTATTTTCTATATATAGTTGTCTCCGTATTGCTCGTATGTTATTATATATTATAGTAATTTTTTCGCTTGGGAGGTATATATGAAAACGATTGTTATAACCGGCAGTACTCGTGGACTGGGCTTAGAACTGGCAAAGTGTTTTCGTAAAAAAGGCTGGAATACAGTTATCAATGGAGTAAATGAGCAGAGACTCAATGATGCAGCAGCTTTGCTTCGTGAAATCAAATCTGACGCTGCTGTCAGCACCTTTTGCGGTAATATTTCAGACACACCCACAATCAAAGGATTGATAGACCATACTGTCTTGGAATATGGCTGTATCGACATCTGGGTCAACAATGCCGGTGTGAATCAACCAATGAAGCCTTTATGGGAACTTACCGAAACTGAGATTGATGCTTTACTGTATATTGACCTGAAAGCTGCCATCATGGGAAGTATCCTTGCAAAAAGACAAATGGAAACACAAGCAAACGGTGGCTACATATATAATGTAGAAGGCTACGGCAGCAACGATGCTATGATGTTAGGACTGAATATGTATGGTACATGCAAACGTGCTCTCACCCATTTTACAAAAGCCTTTGCAAAAGAACTCGATGAATGCGGCAGTAAAGTCAAAATCGGTAGATTATCTCCGGGCATAATGATAACTGATTTCACTGTAAAAGCCTTAGGAGGAAAAGATGATATCCAACTGCCTGAAAAGACTAAAAAGGTCTATAACATTCTGGGGGATTATCCGGATACAGTCGCAGAGTTTCTATCAGCTCAGATGATTAAAACCACAAAGAATGATGCCTATATCGAATGGCTCACCGGGAGAAAGGCTGCTTGGAGATTTATGACGGCAGGGTTCAACAAAAGAAATTTCTTCTCATAATAAGGACAGCAATAACTATCAGAAGTAATGAGTTATTGCTGTCCTTTCTTTTATTCCTTGTTTTTTTCTATGACATTAAGAATAAATGTACGATACTCATCTCCATACGGTATTTCAAAATCAGCAAATAATTCTTTTCTTTTTACTACGGTTTTTTCGTCCTTTACAGGGTTATACCCTTCTTTTTCAATATCCCGAAAATAAATGCCGATACCCCTTTTCTGCCACGAAGGTAAATCATTGTAGTTTATTCCTTTCTGAAACAAAAGTTCATTTTTATAGCCAACACTTTTTCCTTCCAGTTCACTCGTTGCTGTGTTTTGATCTATTCCTTCTTTACGAAGTGCCCAGTAACAGTGAGCATTCAAAGAGTTCCTGTGAGAATCCTCCTGCCTCCACATAAAGTAATCTGCTACTCTTTCTTTGTTCGGCAGCGGCACTGTACGGCAGTCAAATGTTGCAACTCTACCAAGCATCAAGGAAAAAGCTGCACTTGCTTCACCTGCTAAAGTAGTATTGATTTTTCTAACCTTTCGACCAAATGAATTATCGTTATAATGAAACAGCAAGGAAATCTCATCACTTTCGGTATATCCGTAAATAATTCTGAATCCGCACTGCATAAGTGAATTTACTGTTTCAATCATCATATCACGAAACCTTGTATCGAAAGGAGCTTCAAATTTGCAAATTTCCTTTGTCAGTCTGGTAAAGGATCGACCATCAAGTCGGGTAACAATATACATATCCGGTAAAATGATTTGGTCAAGTGACTGCTCATAAACCCGCATCTGAGCATCAAAATCATCAAATTTCATCTTGTATCATCCCATTTCTTAATGATAAACTTGTTATTCTCTATATATACATAGTATAATTCATCAAAACCTTCATCATAATTCGGTAGTTCAAGCTTTGAGTGAGTACATATAATAGCATTATCGGGGACTCTCGCTTTACCTGTTCTTCTGCTGTTTCTTTCAAGGCTTTCATTGATAGACGAGCGAAAGTAATACCCTATAATTTTGTATCCTGCATTACAAGCTGCTATAATGTATTTTACACGATCTTCTCTTTTGGGATTTGTATTATCAACCACAAAACAATGTCCGTTATTAATACATTCTTCAAGCAGCTTGTTTTCTTTTTTTCGAGTGCGGAGTGTATCCAAATTGATATGAACAATATCACTGAATCGCTCACGATAAAATGTTGATTTGCCGCAAGCCTGTATACCGATGAAGATAATTGCTGTCTTATTATCCATGCTTATTCCCCACCCGCTTTGAAGTTATAAATTGGCTTGATAATATCATTGATATCGACTGTTTCACCTATATTAGAAACAATATCGTCAATGGACTTGTATGCCATAGGTGATTCATCAATAGTGTCACGGCTCACAGATGTTGAATAAATGCCCTCCATTTGCTTCTTAAACTCCGAAAGTGTTAAGGTTGCTCTGGCTTCTCCTCTGGAAAGTACCCTTCCGGCTCCATGAGGTGCAGAGCAGTTCCAATCAGGATTGCCCTTCCCGGTACAGATCAGGCTTCCGTCACGCATATTGATAGGAATAAGCAGCGTTTCACCCATCTGAGCGGAAACCGCACCCTTCCTGAGTACCATTTTTTCGGTATCGATGTAGTTGTGAATGGTAGTAAAGCCGTCACGGATATGGAGTCCCATACCCTTGATGATCTCATCCATCATTGCCTGACGGTTGAGCATTGCATATTCCTGTACGATCTTCATATCATGGATGTACTGCTCAAACAGATCTCCCTCCGTGTATGCCAACGGCTTAGGTACATCTGTATGCTTGGTATTTGTCAGTTTCTTAAGCTCCTTCTGTATCTGCTTTTCCTTGCCTTCGGACTTCAGCCTTGCAATAAGTGCATCTACCTCAGCCTTTGAGCAGCTGTTAAGACGCTTATATGCTTCTTCCTGATAATACTTTGCGACCTCAAGCCCCAGATGACGGGAACCTGAATGGATAACAATGTAGATTGCCCCATCTTCTCCTCTGTCGGCTTCGATGAAATGATTGCCTCCACCAAGTGTTCCGAGACTTCTTTCGGCTCTTATAAGATCAACATTCTTGCTGCAATAGAGCTGTGTGATATCCAGCTTATCCATATAACAGTGTATCTTTTTTCTGATACCAAAGCCCGATGGAATCTCAGCTCTTATCAGCTTATCCAGCTTCTGAACCTCAATAAAGCTTTCCTTGATGCAGACCGTTTCCATTCCGCAGCCAATATCTACTCCAACCAAGTTCGGGACAGCCTTATCGGTTATTGTCATTGTTGTACCAATGGTACATCCGGCACCTGCATGAACGTCCGGCATTATTCTTATCTGCTGCCCCTCTGACATAGGTTGATTGAGCAGCGTTATGATCTGTGCAATAGCGTTTTCATCTATCAGATCGGTAAACACCTTAGCAGTGTTGTATCTTCCTCTTAACTCTAACATAAAAAAATTCACTCCTTAAAACAAAAAGCACCTCTGTCTTTGAAACAGAAGTGCATAATAATGCTTATGAAATTGCCGATCCGAAAACACAGAAACCCGTGAGAATGCTTCTGTGCCGCTAATTATTAACGCTTTTTCTCCATGAAAAGGCAAATTTCATGCTTCTGCTTTGATATTCTGATGTCATTGAATGGATGTATTGATATATTATTAAGTTTGGTCATGAAACTCACCCTTTCTTAAAATTATAGTGTTTTTATAATACAACCGAAAATTACGTTTGTCAAGCATTTTTATATTTTTTTATATTTTTCTGTCAATTTTACAGATTTACTGTTATAATGGAGTAAGAGGTGATCTTATGAAACTAATATCTATTCTGGGAGATTCTATTTGTACGTTTGAAGGATATAACGCTCCCGGTTACTATGTCTACTATAACAAAGAAATCCAAAAAGAAAACGGCATCAGCAGCGTATTCGATATGTGGTGGTACAAGGTCATTGCCTATCTTAACGGGGAGCTTTGTATTAATAACTCCTGTGCAGGAAGTATGATTACCGGAGATGATATAATTTCAGCTACAAGTGACATACGGATCGAAGATTTGAACACGAAAACTCATACTCCGGACATTATTCTTGTAGCGATGGGATTCAATGACTATGGTTCGGGTAAGAATATTGCAGATTTCGAGAAATCATATAAACTCATGCTTGATAAACTGAAAGCCCGTTATCCTAAAACCGAAATAATATGCGGAACATTGACAGAAAGCTTTGTCAGCAAACGATCAACTTATTTGTTTCCTCTGACACCGGGGAACAACAAACTTGCTGACTTCAATAATGTCATAAGAAAAGTCTGCAAATCCAAAGACATCCGTATTGCTGACATAGCAGGAAAAGAAAAATACGAAACACTGGACGGTGTTCATCCTACTGCTGCCGGACACAATACTCTTGCACATTTGTGGATAGATTGTTTGAAGTCTGGCCTGTAATGATATATCATTTGCTCAGTCATTCCTCTTTGAGAGTCTGAATTCTTTTTCATCATCAAGTCTCAGCAGCACAGCCTCTCCCCCATGTCCGGCTCCAACATCAATATCTATCCAAGTATCGGTTTTAAGGATCTTTCCTTCATACTTGTCATCATAATACATTGTAGGAGTATGTCCGAATACGGTTATAATATCATCAAAATATCTGTCGGACAAATACGGCCTTGCCCACAACAGTTCATCTGCCGTATAATCCGAAAGCTTTCTGTTGACCGAAAAGTTCTCAAACCCAGAATGAACTAAAATATAATCTTTGTCCTTGACAGATACCGTTTCATACAAAGGACAGTCACGAAGATACTCTACTATAGCTAATCGCTGTTCTTTTGACAGCTTTTTTAAATTCTCCATAGTAACAGTGCCTCCATTAAACATATATGTAGTCAGTAGATTTATTTCCTGATTGCCAAATCTGTCAATATTTTTTTCTGTTATTTCATCAAAGAGAAAATTGCAGGCTAATAGCATTGCTTCATGGTTGCCTAGTATGAGCTGAGCATTTGGCTGTTCCATTAGCCATATAAGCATTTGGACACCACCATCACCATTGCGATCTACTACATCTCCGATGATATAGAGATAATCATCATCGGAAAAATCAGCCTGTTTGAGTAGCTTAAGAAACTTATCCATAGGATACCCGTGAAGGTCTGAGATAACGTATACCATAAGAGGACCGTCCTTTCTATTATTATCTATATTTTATCACAATTATAGTTCCTATTCAACATTCCTCTGTCATACATTTTACTTGGAAAATGTTGTATATAAGTGAAAAATCTACTATAATATTATTAGGGAAACACTGAATAAAGCACCTTATACTGAGCAAAAAACCAAATGACATGATTCTTTCACAAAGCAAACGGATTATAACTGAAAAATACTCTAAAAACACGCTATATCAGTGGTTTTTGAGAGTTCTTACCCTCAAAAGGGCGCACTTATCCCACAGCTTGTACAGAATGTTTTTTTGCGTAAGCGTACATCAGCAGATTTGTACAGGC
>JBGVAQ010000061.1:0-1847 GCA_045224775.1 Acutalibacteraceae bacterium
CTCGGTTAATGCACGGCACAATTCATCCGCATTTTTAAATCGTGAAAGAATAGAATTCGTCAAAGTATGCTTGAAAATCTCCGTCAGCTTTGGCAGTAATGCCGGCGAAAGCTTTTTCAGACCATCCACAGAGGAATAATCCGGCTTATAACGTGACTGCCTTACTTCTCGTCCGGGGATTTTTCCGAAAATCCCTTCATACAATATCGCCCCGACAGAATAAATATCTGTACGGTTCAGGTCAATATTGCACCAATTCTCAGGATACTGCACCTCAGGCGCTGTATAACACGGACTGAAAGAAACTCCCTTTTTTATTATATCCTGTATTTTATAAACGGAATCAAAGTCAAAAAATAAGACAGAATCGTCTTTTTTGATAAGAATATTGCCTGGTTTTATATCAAGATGGATATAGTTTTTCTCATGATATGCCTGAAGAATTCCGGCTATTTTTTGACAGATCGTCAGCAGAGAACAGATATATCCGGAGTTTTCTTTATTCTCTTCAAGCCATTTTTCGAGTGTCGTTCCGGCATCATAGGCTGAAACGGAATAATACACACCCTCATATTCATCATAATCAAAAGTAAATAATGTCGAATTGTTGGTGGAATCTTCGTTTCTCAGCTCAATATCTGCATCATTTTTGAAATTCTCCATTGCTTGAAGGTGTTCCTCCGGAACATCCAAACGGATTTTTCCCTTTCGTTTAATACCCATTCCTATGGGATAAAGTTCCTTGATAAGCACCTTCCGGCCTTTGTCATCCTTTGCATAGTACACAATACGGCTGTTTCCACGCCCGCATTCCTCTGTTATAATAAAACATCTGCCGTTAACATCACCGAAATAAATTTTAGTTCCTTTTTTAAGCGGTTCTCTGTCGTCTTGCATCCATATTTTACACATAAAATCCCTCCGAAAGCTTTTTTGTATGGTGCTGATTCCTCTCAACAGGACATTGTTCCATCTGATACCTTGATGATATTCCTTTTCAGGCGGTATGTCATGGAAAAAGCGTTACAAAATCAGCTTTATCGGTTGAAACCAATGACAATGGCAGTGATAAGACCAGATAGCTTTTCTGAATCAGAAAATTCTCCCCATCCTCCGCATACGGTGATATAAGCAGCCGCCAGAATAATGCCTCTGTCAAAATCATCCGAGTAATAAAGCATCGGAAGGTTCATTGACCGAAGATAATCATCAATATCCCTGATAAATTCCACAAAGGCGGCTTGTCTTTTCTGATTAGAAAAACCAGCATAGGAGGTGTTTTCTTCGGGTATGATATCCCAAAAATTCAAAAGAATATAGATCTTTCTCAACTGTAGGATATGCTTTCTCCCGGGATCAGTTTCTTTCATTTTATTGGCAGATTCTATACTAACAAAAAATTCAGAAACAATCTGGTCGGGAAGTTTATATTTTGTCTCTTTGTTGCTTTTTTCTTCTTCATGGAAGTCATATCCTACATCATTCAGTTTTTTGTGTATTTTCCCAATGTCCTTGTCAGTTTCAAGTCCGATTGCATGGAGTATCGTTTTGCTTTTCGCAAAGTAATTCTCTCTGTTTCTTATGATCGAAGCAAGAAACTCCTCTTTTTTAAGTGAGAAAATATTTTCGCCTATCGCTATTGTCGCCTGATAATCCACGGGGCTATCAGCGATAGTTTTTTTGCTTTTGGTGCAGTACTGCACATATAAATTAAAGGCTTCCGCATAGCTCAACCCATTCCTTTTGCAGTAAGTGAGGCAAAATTCGGCAGGTGTACGAAGATAGGTTTTCATTCTGAAGACTTTAGAGAACAGCGTACAATGTTCCTCCCAGTCAAGGCCCAGTGC
>JBGVAQ010000062.1:0-10479 GCA_045224775.1 Acutalibacteraceae bacterium
TGTTTATGACGAAAGATTTAATTATCTGAATAATGTTATTCTGCCTTTGCCCGATCCGTTTGCAGAGGGTGACGGTATGCTTTCATCCTGCGGTGATAAGCTGATGGCTTACGGAGTAACATACCGACTTGATGAAAACGGTGAGCCTGTGAACGAAAAGTGTCCTGTTCACTATATCAAGTATATCAACAAATCAGAGCTTCTTCAAAAGAACAGCAAGCCCGAATGGAAGCTCGCTTACGATTCGGAATACCGCTATGAAGATATTTATTCTTGAATGTTACAAGCTGCTGCGGCAGCGGATACTGATTTGCTTGCTGGCTCTGCTTCTGACGGTGACCGCAGTGTATGCGATAATGAATAACTTACCGTCCGATAATATCAATAAAGAACAGGAAAGCTATTTTGAAACTTATCATGTCTTTATTACTGGTATGCAGTCCCGTGCCGACAGGCAGGGAAACTTTTCGGTTTTTTCAGATAACAGTGATTTTGCAAAGCGAAACATAGAACAGACACCAAAAGATTTTGCCGATCTGCATGATATAGTTTTAGTCAAGGGGGATTATACAGGAATAGAAACCGGCACATCCGACTTGCTTACGGATATATTTGTGCTGTCAATGGTATTCATTATCTGCATATTCCTGTTTTCCACAGAACGGGAAAAGAATTTACTGATACTTGTAAAATCCACAAAGAACGGTCATGCAGCTTCTGCGGCAGCAAGACTTGCCGTTTTATTGACCGGTACATTTGTCTGCTGTCTGCTGTTTTACGGTATAAGGCTTATCATCATTTTTTCAATATGCGGTACACCTCCCCTTGACGCTCCTATACAATCAAGCGGTATGTTTATGAACTGTTCTCTCAGGATAAATGTATTACAGTATATTCTTTTGTGGTTCGGTACAAAGGTGCTTATCATGTCTGCGATAGGATGTTTGTTTTCGGCTGTCTTTCTGCTGTTGAAAAGCTCCGGTACTATCTGTTTCGTTTGTATGGGAATAATTGCTGCCGAATACGGATTGTTTGCACTGATCTCCGAAAGCTCAACTCTTTGCAATTTTCACTTTATCAACCTGTTTGCTTTCCTTGATACAAAAGAAATCATCAGTAATTATCTGAATCTGAATATCCTTGAATACCCTGTCAACAGAATAACTGTGTTTATATCGGTGTGTGCCGTTCTGACAGTATTTTCAATGACGGTTTCGGTTATTGCGTTTTCACTTGGCAGTCAGATAAAAAAAGAAAGTTTATTTTCAAAACTGTCGGCATCCTTTAGAAAACGAATTTCTCATTTTGGCAGTGTAAATCTTTTTGCAGCAGAGATGTATAAGCTTCTTATTGAGCAGAAAGGATTTGCTGTGCTTCTTGTGCTGTTGTGTATCGGAATAAACGGCAGCAGCCAGACATGGCACGATTCGTTTTCGTCTGTTTCGGATGCAACTCTTTACAGTTATATCAGCACCTTAGAGGGAAGATTTGATGAACAAAAGGAGCAGTTTATTGAAAAGGAAGGTATATACTATGACAAACTAAAAGCGGAATACAAAGAGCTTTCATCAACTGAAAGCCTTACTCTTGAGCAGGAGCAAAGAATGTACAGTCTTGAATTTACGCTTAAATATCAAAAGCAAGGCTTTGAACGGCTGATAAAGCATATTGACTATTTGCGTGAAAAGCAGAAGGAAAGCGGCGGCGATATTTATATTATCAATGACATACAATACGAACATTTACTGATGAACAATAAAACAGATACGCTTTCAGTTTTACTCGGTCTTGGTGCATTGATTATTTCACTGAGCGGTACTTTTGCATTTGAGCATAAGCGTCAGATGACTGCTTTGCTGCGGTCGGCAAAGAACGGAAAAGGAAAGCTGTTTTTTACAAAGCTTTTATCAGCGGTGTTGACGGCAGGCATAATTTACACTTTGATATATGCACCTCTTATTATTGCGTATATCCGTCAGTATGGGAATGTTATCCTCAAAGCACCTGTCTATTCTTTGCCTGATTTTTCAGACGCTCCGTCAAGTATGACAATTTTTGGGATGCTTGTTTTACAGTATATGTTCCGGCTTCTGCTGTTTATTTCTGCGGCGATAATTGCGGCTGCTTTGTCCGAATTGACCGAAAACAGCTTTCTGACGATAACGGAAGCAAGCCTGCTGTTTATACTTCCCTCTGTTATGCTTTGCAGTTTCGGACTTGGGATCGTTATCGGCATTGGCAGCGGATATTTATGGCTGATCGTGATTATAGGATCTGCATTGTGTATATTATCACTGGTCACAGCATTGTCGGCAGCACGGAAATTCACCGGACGCAGTGTACTCAAAGGTATTACAGAAAGGCGGAAATATCATGGAGCTAAGGCTTGAACATATCGAAAAGAGTTACCGACACGGCAAGAAAGCCCTCTCGGATATTTCCTTGACACTCACTCCGGGAGTATATGGGCTTTTAGGTGCCAACGGTGCAGGAAAAACAACGCTAATGAATATCATAACCGACAATCTTCGCCCTGACAGCGGACAGGTCTTTTACAACGGAGAGAATATAAGCAGACTTGGCAGCAGATACAGATCAGCTATCGGATATATGCCCCAACAGCAGGGACTTTACGAAAGCTTTACTGCAAGGCGTTTTTTGTACTATATGGCAGCTCTCAAAGGACTTGACCGCAAAACTGCCAGAACACAGATAGACGATCTTCTTATACAAGTGAACCTTCAAAACGAAGCACACAAACGGCTCGGTAGCTTTTCGGGCGGCATGAAGCAGAGAATACTGATTGCACAGGCATTATTGGGTACTCCTGAGATACTTATTCTTGACGAACCGACCGCCGGACTTGATCCGAAGGAGCGTATCCGCATACGCAGCTTTATCAGTGAGATCGCTTATGACAGGATCGTTATTTTCGTAACTCATGTAGTAGGCGATATAGAATGTATCTCTGACAGGGTGATTCTTTTGAAAAGCGGCAGAATAATAGGGAATGACACGCCTTCTTCGCTGATAGGAACGGTGTCTGACAAGGTGTTTGAATGTTTCTGTCAAAAGCAGGATATAAATATGCTTCAGAAAAAGTTTCCCTTCGGTAATGTAATGCAAAGGGAAAACGGTATTGTGTTCCGTGTGGTAAGTGATAAATGTCCGGATGGTTTTCGCCCTTGCTCAGATGATAAAACTCTTGAGGATGTTTATCTGTATTATTTTGAATACATAAAATAGTAATATCACCATACCAACTTATAAAAAAGGGCAGGCATTCTGAAAATTGAATGTCTGCCCATGTTGGTCATTAAATTAAAATTATGCAGGACTTGAAGCTTCGTCCTTTTCTTTGGCAATATCGTGTATAGCATTTACGATAGCTTCTATGTCGGATATGTACTGCTCAACAAATTCTTTTGTAATGTTTGTCTGAGCAGCAGAAGAATGATCTCTGTCGTTCTGATGTGCAATTTTGTTTCGTCTGTCAAAAAGTTGTTTTACTAATCTGTAGCCATATTTGTCAGAAGCGTTGACAGTATCTTTATGGAAAGCCCTGTGCATAGCTTCACCAAAAGATATGCCGATCAGGTTTAACTGATCACGCATACTATCGCCTGATAGGAACACATCCTTTGTAAACCGTTCATTCAGGTACTCAAAAAACCATTCATCAGATTCTTTTGCGGACAGAGCTTCTTCAACCTTTGACATTTTGACCTCAAGGTTTTTGTACTTTTCACTTTTCTGCCATTCGCCTGTAAACATACGGAACAAACAATACTTGCTCATTTCGTGAATATAGAAATCAAGCAGACTCTCCGCAAATACGATCTGAGAACGCCAGATGATCCGGCAGCCTTCCGCATTTCCTTCCGATAATAAATTGTCTGCTACTGTAAACTGCTCTTTTACAGACTGCATACTTTCGTCAAAATGCTGTTTTATGTCTGTCAAAGGAAAATGCACAGGAGAAACAATAATACGCTCTCTTGTTTCCTCATTACGAGGTGTTAATGATAAATCTCTTTTTCCCATTTTACACCTCACTGCATTTTTTGAACTACATTGGCAAAGTCAATATTCAGCATTGGTATTGCACCATATTTGCCGGAAATATAACCTTTACCAAAATTTTCTTCTTTACGAATGTTCTTGATCTCTGCAAGAGAATACAGATCCGTTGATCTGCCAGTCGTTTTCATTTCAGCAAACCATATCTGATCTCTCCTGAACGAATCAAGATTCAGAAGTCCGGTTTCATGAGTTGTAAAAATCAACTGTGCAAACTTGTCTGATTTGAAATCAACAAATTTTCTTATCAGTTCATAAACCAATGCTTCGTGAAGTCCTGATTCTATTTCATCACAAACTAATACCTTGCCATTTTTCATTATATCAATAAGAGGACAAAGCATACCAAACAGTTTCTGAATACCGGTTGATTCTTCTGAAAAAAGGTCTGTTTCAAAATCGTCATAGACAACTTTTGCTGTAATAGCGTCAACCTCTTGCTGCAGCAGCATTTTTTTGAAATCATCAGATAAGAATGGGGGTAAATTCAGCGTTTCGATTTTTTGTTGATCTATAGTTACTTCAATATCCTTTATACCTGTGCCTAACTCTTTTAACAGAGTGATAACCGCAGATTTTATGTTTGGATCAGTATTCATCTGATATATCGAATAATTCATCCATCTATCCTGCATAGACGGGTGATAAACAATTAATTCGTCAAGGAAAAAACGATAGGCATCTTCTATTTCAGGAACAGATGAAAAGTTTGCCGCACAAGAAAGCATCAGTCTGTTTGGCTTCAAAACATCCTTACAAGCGTTAAATTTACCTGTAAACTTACTGCCTGCCGTAAAATCCTTTTCATCACGCTCGAAA
This sequence comes from Acutalibacteraceae bacterium, assembly GCA_045224775.1. Classification (GTDB taxonomy): domain Bacteria; phylum Bacillota; class Clostridia; order Oscillospirales; family Acutalibacteraceae; genus UBA1213. The sequence goes on from JBGVAQ010000062.1 coordinate 4,900, forward strand.
ATCTTTGCCTGCTTGCCCTTCGGGAAATAGTAGAGATATTCTTCTGTAACCAAGAGATTTTTTAAGGAGAAACCAAAAACATACATTACGCCCTTTACAACAAAATGTATCTGATACTCGCTTTCCTTTTCCAAGCCATTCATCTTGTGAGGAATTTGTCTGATACCCTGTCCGGGCTGATGATTGATACTGTTAATAACAAGGTTTTTTACAAAAGAAATAGCATCTATGAAATTACTTTTGCCTGAACCGTTTGCTCCATAGATAACAGCAGACGGCAGCACTTTGTATTTGCCAAATTCAATGGTTTTTTCTTCTCTGAAAGTATCACTGCCGGCAATCAAAGAGAAAACAATCTTTTCGCCAATAGACTTGTGATTACTGCATGAAAATTCAAGTAACATTTCACTACCTCCTCAATTACTATGATACCATGATTATTGGATTTTAACAAGAGTATTTGCATAAATTTCTGCAAATATTGTTCTTAAAATTGTAATAAGCGTTGTTTTATATTTATTGTATCCGCTTTCACAATATAATATACCGACAAATACATAAATTATTATCCTGATTTTTATAAAGAAAAAATGTTTTTATCCTGTTTTTCAGCATACTGTACCGTTTTGTACGCTCCGCCGCTTTTATGCTGAATACAGCATATCACAAGGTCAGCTCTGTCAACCATAGCCCTGTTGCGAATTTGCATAGCTGATTTGAAGTGTGCCTTTGTCGACTGCTCACATATCTCTACATCGTCATAGTATTCAAGAAATTCTTTTTCATTGTCACGAAACTCCGCTTTCATATATGGCAGCACCCATATCAGCGAACAATTACCATAGTCCATTTGCTTTTTAACTCTCTTGACCACAGACGCAGCAAGAATATCAAACTCACCCTCACGCCCGACAAGGAATTCTATATATTGTTTTGTCTGAATAAGCTCCGTTATTTTGGCTTCAAGTTTTCGCTCTACTTCAAGAGCATTTTCTATCTTCCTGTGACCGAAAAAACTGACAGTGTATATCTCCATTTGCCACACCTCAAGTATATATTACTATTTATATAGTAACACTATATATGTGTATTATCAATATGTAGTGTGCGTATTAAAATAGTAGCAGAGGTGATGTTTTTTGGATAATTCAAGATCTGTCATTACTATCAACGACTATGGAAAAATAACCGTTCATATCAAAGAAATAATGGACAGCAAAGGCATAACACGAAACTTTCTTGCGAAAGCATCAAATACTCGTTTTGAAGTGATTAACAAGTGGTATAACGGACAAGTCGAAAAAATGGACTTGGATATACTTGCCCGTATTTGCTATGTACTTGACTGTTCTCCGGCTGACATAATAAAATATAGCAACAGATAAAAGCATTATAACCTACTTTTGCAGGCTATAGTGCTTTTTTCTCTCCGAATTCTATTCACCTCTGCTTATACATATTATATACTTATAAGTCCATATATACAAGCCCGTGCGGATATTATTATTTCCGCTTTTTCTGTTTATAATAATTGTCATAGAACAGATTTACAGAGGGGCGGTATTATGGATATAGGTGGAAAACTGCATAGGCTCAGAGAAGAAAAAGGGCTGAGTATGTACCGTCTGACACAGATAACAGGCGTTTCGGGACATCATATCAAAGGAATAGAAGAAGGAACAAGGCAGCCTACACTTGATACGCTTGAACGCTTGGTAACGGCATTAGGCTCAACACTTGTAGAGTTTTTTAATGACAATGAAGAATGTTTTTATCTTTCCGAAAGCGAAAAGAAACTTCTTGACAATTACCGAAAAATGCCCGAATCAAAAGCTCAGGCACTTTTATTGATAAGCGAAGAATTGAATAAATAAGAAAAAAGCATTATAACCTCCATTTGTTGTGTAGGCTATAATGCTTTTTCTGATGTGGAACTTCAAGTCCCGGATGCTATTGTACTTTTCAATTCCGCTTTGTATCTATAATAGGTATTTCTTGCAATACCGATCATTCGCATACAATCTACATCAGTAAGCGTACCGCCGAAGTCTTTTGAGTGCTTCAATATCTCCTGCTTTGCCTTAACGCTTTTTTTCGTTGTGACAACAGCACCTTGTTTACGACCGATCTGCTTTCCGTTTCTTCGGGCAGTTTCGATACCTTCCTTAGTCCTTTGGTGCAAGTCGGATACTTCCTTTTCTGATTGTTCAAAAGCAAGCTGTATCTGCTCTTTGGCAAGCTCCATCAGATACTTGTTGATAGCTTTCAGAATAATATCGGTTTTAGTCCCTGTCATTTCAATGTTGTTTGACAGGGCTTTTTTATATGTTGCCGTGTTGATATGCGGCTCCTTCAGAAAGACAAGTTCCACACCCTTGTCATATAGTTCCTGATACACTTGAAAACCTGTTTCAGCATTGCGGCTCATACGGGATACGCTGTCAAAGATGATCATGTCGCCCGTCTTGATGATTTTCAAAAGCTGTTCAAAGACCTTCCTGCCGTCTGTTTTTGTGCCGGTGTAAATCTCCTGTTTGATGATTGCATCAGGGCAGTATTTCAGTATGTTGCGTATCTGTCTTTCAATGTTTTGTTTGTCTGTGGATATGCGGCAGTAACCATAGATCATATTTTTACCTCCAATTCCGTATCAAAATAAACGCCAGAGAAAATCGTATCAAAAGTTGCTTTGAAAGGGCGCTTTCAAGGGTGTTTTATCGTACCAATTTATTCGTACATTTATTATGATACTATTATATACAAATAATCGTACAGAGTAAAGAAAATCTTTGTTGAAACCTCGGTGAACATAGTTTATAATATAATGGAAGATCAATCCGGGAGGAGAATCAGCATGGCTAATCTTTCACAGAAGAAGCGTGAGCGTATGCTTGCGTTTTTGCAGCAGCTCAAAGAGGAACACAAGGACGATGACAGTGTTCTTATTGCACTGGGCGAGATAGAGAGCGAACTGACAGCGAAGAAATACGGTCTTGTGTGGGAACAGCACGAAGAAGCCGTTGACATAAAAATGCGTACACACATTCCGGTATTCACGGAAGTGCCGGAACGTGAGATCACACCCGTTCCTGGCGGAGCATACAACTTTCTGCTTGAGGGCGACAACCTCCACAGCCTGCGGCTTTTGGAGAGAACGCACAAGGGCAGGATAGATGTTATCTACATTGATCCGCCTTATAACACCGATAATAAAGACTTTATCTATGATGATTCTTATGTTGATAAAACAGACGGATTTAAGCACAGCAAATGGCTATCTTTTATGTCTGAACGATTAGTGATTGCACAAAACCTTCTTACAGAAAATGGAATAATTGTAATAAGTATCGGTTATCAAGAAGTGCATAATTTAATGGTTTTGTGTCAGGAGCTATTTGATTCAAAGCAAATCACCTGTGTAACTGTTCAGACATCTGGCGGAAAGCCTAACGGTGGATTTAATGTTACACATGAGTATATCGTTTTTATTACACCAACCGACTTTGAACCTAACCCATCCGAAGAAGCTATGAATGAGTACAGTTCACCTTATCACGGCATGAATCTTGCGACATTTGACCAAGTTCAGCGGCCAAATCAAGCTTATCCTATTTTTATTAGTAATGACGGCATTTTAATAGGTTGCGGAAAATCTCTTGCTGAACGAGTCAAAGCAGGTACTTATACAGGCGAACTTAAAGACTTTGTTTTTGATTACAATGAAGCTCCTGAAGGAACTGTTGCCGTTTGGCCTGTCACAACCAAAGGTGAGCCATGTGTGTGGAGACTTATTCCCAGCAGATTGATGAGTGATTGGAAAAAAGGATATATTAAAATAGTCCCTTCAAAATCTCAGAATTCGCTTAACAGATTTACTGTTCAATACTTATCAGCAGGAGTTATCTCTAAAATCCAAAGCGGAGAATTTGAAAGTTATCGAATTAGTGATAGAGATGACATTCCAACGATTGATGTTAAAACATATAAAACAGCCGGAGCCGGAATCCCCACAATATGGACCGAAAAACAATTCTACACAGCAAAAGGGAGTAATCAGATTAAAGAAATATTTTCCTATAAATCATTTTCGTATCCGAAACCATTAGAATTGATAGAAGCTATTCTTCAAAAAATCACTAAGGAACAAAATATAGTTCTCGACTTTTTCGCCGGTTCAGGAACAACGGCACAGGCTGTTATGGAGCTGAACGCTGCTGACGGCGGAAACAGGAAATTCATTCTCTGCACAAACAACGAAAACGGCATTTGCGAAAACGTAACTTATCCGAGGATTAAAACCGTCATCACCGGCAAGCGTGAGGACGGCAGCACCTATTCTGAGGGACTGCCTGCCAACCTCAAATACTACCGCACCGACTTTGTTTCAAAAGATGAAGAATATCTGTCTGACGCACTGCTTGAACATATGACCGAAATGATACAGTTGGAACACGGTGTAAAAATCGACGGTCAGCAATATATCATTGTAATGGACGATGACGAAGCGGACGAACTGGCGGCTCATTGGAGTGACTACCCCAATGCCAAAGCACTGTATGTTTCAAAGAATGTTCTTTTTACAACGGAACAGAATGCGATATTCAAGGATGTTGCAATAAATATCATTCCCGATTATTACTTCAGCTTTGAACTCAAGGAGGTGGGTGAATCATGGTAGGAGGAATTGCCGTCAACCTGTTCGGTTTTCAGGAAGATACCGTTCTGAAACTGATCGACCTGACAACGGACAGCACGAAAAAACAAACTGTTGTTGTCAAAGCACCCACCGGAGCCGGAAAGACTATTATGCTTATCGACTATGTTGACAAGTATTTCGATAAGGTAGATTCAAACACTGCTGTAATATGGCTGTGTCCGGGCAAGGGAGACCTTGAAGAACAAAGCCGTGCCAAAATGCGTAAGATCGCACCCCACCGAAATACGCAGAATCTGTTTGACGCACTGCATGGCGGTTTTGCTCCCGAAAGCGTGACATTTATTAACTGGGAGCTTGTCACCAAAAAGGGCAACACTGCTATTCAGGACAGCGAAAGAAAAAATCTCTTTGACCGTATTGCAGAAGCTCACAGAGCAGGACTGGACTTCATTATCATTATTGACGAGGAACATTCCAACAATACCGCAAAGGCAAGGACGATCATTGACGCTTTTGCTGCAAAGAATATTATCCGTGTCAGTGCAACTGCCGTACAGAACAGCCGTTACGAATTTATCGAAATTGACGAGCTTGATGTAATTAACGAAGGTCTGATAACAAAGGCACTCTATGTCAACGAAGGCATCGAAGATAATGTGGAAATAACCGATGATTATGACTATCTGCTTGACCTTGCCGACAAAAAACGTAAGGCGATTTTTGAACGGTATCAGTCCATCGGCAAAAATATCCGCCCGCTTGTGCTGATACAGTTCCCGAACGGTCAGCCGGAAACTATCCGAGCCGTTGAGAAAAAACTCGAATCAATGGGCTATACTTACGATAACGGTATGGTCAGCATCTGGATGAGCGAGGATAAAAAAGACTTGCCTGACAATCTGACAGAAAACGATGCACAGCCT
>JBGVAQ010000063.1:0-3879 GCA_045224775.1 Acutalibacteraceae bacterium
GTAAACTTAGGCATATCATCGTCTCCTTTCGCTTTTTTGTTTATCCCATTTTACCATAGAATAAACACTATATCAAGCGAATAAAAAGATAATTTCCGCAGATACTTGCTGCGAAATATATCGAAACAAGTACCCTGCGGTCGTTATATGCGGATTAGCTCAATTACTGTTCTTTTATCAATTTATATAATCGTCAATACAACAATCCAACAAACTATTCAAGAAGATTTTAGTCATACTATCTCTTGTTTTTTCTTTTCGCATACGCTAATATATCACTATTGATTTATGTGGTTATCAGTGTCAAACAGCCGAAAACAAGATATATAATTGAAGTCCAAATTACAGTACAGCTAATGTTGTATTATAGAAACATCATAAGGAATAGAGATTCCGTAATCGACAGATAACCATATCGATTTATTCAAGGAGTGTTTTAATATGAATTATGCAGTTGATATGAAAAAGACAGGAGCTCATATGAAAAAGCTTTTTGCAGAGAAAAATATAACCGTTGCAGAAATCCAGAAAAATCTTAAGCTGAAATCTCCGCAAACTATATATCGTTGGTTCTATGGAGCGGCACTGCCGACTGTTGACCATCTTTATATGCTTGCCTGTATGCTGCAAGTGCCTGTGGACGAACTGCTTGTTCTGACAACGGAAACTCTGTCCGATGAAAGGGTCATGGAGATCATCGGGTGGTGCAACGGCAAGATGAAGGAGTCCGACAAGCTCAGATTAGCCTACTGGGAAAAACTCGGGTTCGTCATTTTACCGCCTAAATTGTAAACTTTTTATGAACACACAAAAAATCGCCCAAAACAGCCCAAAATATTGAATTGCTGATTAAATCAAAAATCCGCAGTGTTATCGTATTTCCTGAAAAAGCGGTGAAAAACAGAAATGACCAAAATTTTCAAAATCCCGACAGAAAGCCGCTTTTGAGGATTGCGGTCATTGATTTTGTTTAATCAGCAATTAAATGACAAATGAAAAATGGCGTGATATAATACGGAATAAGGATATCCGAAATAAACACGAATAAAGTATGGAAATTGTGATATCATACACTACGACAGAGGAAAAATGCTCGTATGTATGACACACTGAAAGATTGCTGATTATAAGGAGAAAAATCAAGATGAGAAGAAAAATTGACAGCCCTGATTCAAACTTTAAGCCCCTGCCCGGTGTTATCTTTATTGACTTCGATATTCTGAACACCGAAAAAGCAAAGATAAGAAAAAACGGTGAAGATATTGAGAAACTTCGTGAGTTTTACACAAGACCCGGACAGTTAAGAGAAAGTAATAATGAACCTGAAATGTTTGCCAAACTGAGCGATGATGAAGTTCTGACAATGCACTCATGGGAGCGTGACCGCATACAGCAGTTAGACAGTCTGCGCAGCTGTCTTGATTATCCGCACATTGTTCTTATGTCCGAAACTGCTTATGACCGTGAGCATTTCAAAATTATGTGCCGACTTTCCGGTTTCTACAGAACCGATTTGCTGACATATGACGGCATGAAAAATATTCCGGACAGAATAAGAAATTATATGACCGAAAATACAGAATATAAAGATTTTGCTGTTGTAAGCCGTATAGATCTTCGTTCCGATTTCCCTGACCGTGCCGTATGGATAAGAACTGAAAAAATAGATTTTGATGCCATAGCATCAAGATTATACAGATATCTTGGCTGCGATACTATGGAGTATTTTTCCTGGTATACCGACCGCATGGTCAGAGAAGAGGATAATATATTTCCATTTTACAAGGTCATTTTTCTTGATATCGATGGTGTTCTTAACGATGAAGGAGAAGAATATGCCAAAGGTGTAAAAATCGATATGAATATGGTCAGGCGTCTCGGAAGGATAGTAGAAGAAACGGATGCTGATGTTGTTTTGTCAAGTTCATGGAAACGCGGCTACAATGATTTTGTTGAAAACGGGTTCAAAACCAAAAATCTTGACAAGGCCTTTTCAGAACTGCACGAAGCACTCAAATCCGTTGGCATCACCATACGGGGAATAACTCCAATAAGTCAGGAATCAGGACCGCGTGCCCGTCCTTTTGAAATAAGAGAATGGCTTATGAAATGTCACGGTATATTCTCCTATGTGATACTGGAAGATGATACGTTTTGGATCTGGGGATTTCTGCAGCGTAATGTAGTAAATACCATTACGATTGATCCATCACGCGATAAATATGATAGGATAGTCAAGGGACTGACCGATGCTCATGTCGAAAAGGCCGTTTCCATACTCAACGAACGCAGCACTTTTCCGTACAGAGAGTGGAACGAATAATTACAGAAGGAGAGGATACACAATGCATAAAGGATTGGATTTATTGCGTAAAAACTACAATCAGCAAGAAGGCGAAACAAATGAAAGTTCAAAGCAAAAAAAGAATATCATTTTTCTTGATATTGACGGTGTAATCCAGCCGTCATATAATCAAATGCGTCATGACCACGATCTTGACGCAATGCTCGAATATCTCTGTACAAAGTATGATCCTAATGTGGTAAGACATGGTGACAAATATGATGTGGCAGCCGCATATTATGATTGGAATGAAATTGCAGTCGGACGAATAGCATATCTCTGCCACAATGCAGATGCTTATATTGTTATGAGTACGGGATGGCGGCAGTATAACAACACCGAAAGATTCCGCCTGTTTTTAAGCTTTTACGGACTGGATGATTATTTGCTTGATACCTGCGAAAATATACCATACGAAGAAATGAGTCAGATAAGAAAGGAAAAGGGCTATTTTGTAGATGAGAAAGCCGCTGCTATCAGAAGATGGATAGAAGCCCATAAAGAAGAAATCAACAGATACATTGTAATTGATGATATGGATATGACATACGAATTCGGAACATCATTTATACACACCGGTAAACTCATTTCCGATGATGATCTGCGATTGGGATATTATATGCTGAATAAGAGTAATGAACCGGATTTCAAAAACAATCAGATAAGGCTTAACGAAACCAGAATCCGTTATGAGGAAAAAATAATGGGCGGAAGAAAAATAATCTTTTTCAGGGTTCATTATCGCAGAAAAAGTAAGTATGATATTACCAACCATAAAGTTCGTGAGTATAGACATTTGATATCGCTGCTTCTTCACCGCTTCGGAGGAGAACACTTGAATGCGGAAGATCGTGCGGCATTGTTTATCTGGGTCAGACACAAACTTGATTCAGAAGATATCGAAAGCAGATATATGCAAAATTGTTATTTTGCAAGGACAAGAGATTCTTTTTTCGACAAAGGAAAAATAATGTATATTTATCGCGGCATAAACGAAAAGGACAGACGTGTATGGGAAGAAAACTCTGATGAGATCAAAAAAACAGCAGAAGAAATGCTGGAACTGCTTATTTAGTATTTTTGGTATGTCACTTTAACGATTGGATTGTTGTCGTACCATAGGTATACAGACTGAAATTCAAAATGCAGAAAAAAGCAAGGAGCATATGGAAACCATCGAGTGGAAGTAATATGAGTGCTGTTTTTCGCTCTTTCTCAAAACAAAACAGCCGCATCTCTGCGACTGTCGAAAATATCTATATAAACGAAGAACACACCCTTTCGGGTGGCTCTCCGGGGGTTTCGGTTTTGCTGTGTTCGGTTAGTTTACGCTGAATCTGATTCCCATGACCGTGGTCGTTCCCCAGCGTTCCTCGTGTTCGGCTTTGTAAAGCCCTGTCATCGTGCAGCCCTCGGCGGCAAGCTGGTGAATGTTCTCCATCAAGGCGGTGCTGTGTCCCGTGTAAATGAATTCCGTGATGCCTGCCTTGCGGAGGGTGCTTACAAAGTCCGTCACCTCGTTCTCCCAAAGGAAG
>JBGVAQ010000064.1:0-9939 GCA_045224775.1 Acutalibacteraceae bacterium
GTATCACTCTCCTTTCTCTCTCTTATTATAACACTTTCCCTGACATTATTCAAGAAACATACAAAAAGTTATTTATCTTCCAGTGAAGCAGCCGCAAGTATTGATGCAAGTCTGCCGGTATGGAAATTGAGAGAACCCTGCATCCATACTGCATACGGCTCACGCAGAGGTGCATCGGCAGAAAGCTCTATCGACGAACCGAGCGTGAATGCACCTGCCGCCATTATTACTTTGCTGTCATATCCCGGCATATCCCACGGCTCAGGTGTTACAAATGAATCTATCGGCGATGCCATCTGTACTCCCTGACAGAATGATATCAGCTTTTTCTCACTGCCTAAAAGAAGTGCCTGTATTATATCTCCACGTTCTTCGTTATATCTTGGTGTAACTTCATATCCTAAAAGCTCATACAATGCCGATGTGAATATCGCTGTTTTCAAAGCCTCACCTGTAACATGCGGCGCACTGAATGCTCCCATGAAAAGTTCACGGTTATTTCCGAGTGTACAGCCTATCTCTTTTCCCGTTCCCGGTGTCGTAAGACGATAGCTGCAATCCTCAACAAGCTTTTTTTTGCCTGCTATATATCCTCCCGTCGGCGCTATTCCTCCGCCTGGATTTTTTATCAGCGAGCCTGCCATAAGATCAACACCTGTCTGACCGGGTGTTACCTTTTCCACAAATTCACCGTAACAGTTATCCAGCATTACAATACAATCGGGTGCAAGAGAATGTGCAAGCTCCGCTATCTCCTTTATATCCTTTGCCGTAAGCGTAGGTCTGAGTGAATAACCTCTTGAACGCTGTATGTAAACCATCTTTGTATCCGGCTTTATACGCTGTTTCATGGCATCGGTATCTACTCTGCCGTTTTCAAGAAGATCTATCTGCTCATAGTTTATTCCGAACTCTTTGAGTGAGCCTGAATAATTTCCTCCTATACCTATAACTCCCTGTAATGTGTCATACGGCATACCTGTAACGGATATCATAGTATCTCCCGGTCGGAGAACACCGAAAAGTGCTACTGTGAGTGTATGAGTACCGCTTGCAAAATTATGTCTTACAAGCGCATCCTCCATATCAAAAACCTCTGCAAAAACTTCATCAAGTGCTTCTCTGCCCCTGTCACCGTATCCGTAACCCGTTGACGCTGCAAAACAGCTTTCGCTTATCCTTGCATGCTGAAATGCTCTGAGCATTTTAAGCTGATTGTATTCTGTTATATCATCAGTCTTTTCAAGGTACTCTCTGCACATCCTCATAGCTTCATCGGCTGCTTCGAGCACCTTTTTATCCGCATTATAAAACGGTATTTCCATTTTTCTTCCTCCGAAATCTTCCTTTATTTTATATGAACCCAAGCTGTTCATAAAATTCCTTGTTTCTGTCCTTCAACCGAACAATAAATATTTCCCTGTTTCCAAGCATTCTGCAAAGCTCGCTTACACATACAGAGCCAAAACCAAGTCTGCGGTATTCCCTTTTGACTGCCACAGCACCTATAACCGCACAGCTTTCCGACTGTGCAACAGTCATGGCACATGCAGCATATTCTCCTTTATATTCCACCGCAATACACTTTGCTGTCCCATGCCTTATTTTATGTGACATATCAAGTATGAAATCCTCATACTTCGGAACATCAAATCCACTCTCACGGCACAGTTCCAACAATCTGTAAACATTGTTAATATCAGGAGTATATACAAGTTCTGCACCATCTTTAAGAACAGTCCTTATTTCTTCACGGCACACAAGCTGCATTATAACACTGTCATTATTTACCGCAAATTTATTGCTTCCGGTTATACCGATAAATTCTCTGAGTTCATCAGCATCACTGTTTTCTGTTGTAAATACCGTTATATCGGAATAATATTTTGCTGCTGCCGAAACAGGCTTTCCACTATCATCATATTGCAGCCAGAATTTTGCAAAATCATATCCTGTACCGTAGCTTTCAAGCAGACATGATATACGGCATGCATTTATATCAGCTGTATTTACAAGTGCTGAAAGCTCTCCGGCATTTTTTTCATCAACAAGTACTATCATAAACCAAGTATCTTTTCTGCCGAGGCTTTTACAACTGAATATACAGCCTCCATATCTTCAATACTTGCAAGGCTGCTTGAAGAATGTATATATCTGCATGGCACGGAAACTGCCATTGTACGCACACCGCCTCTTGAACAGTGTATTGCGCCCGCATCATTTCCGCCGGCTATCATAGTTTTTGTCTGAGCCTTTACTCCTAAGGTCTTTGCACATTCCATTCCGATATTGTAGTATTCCCTGTCATATATAGTTGCCCTGTCCATAAAGGTTATTACAGCGCCGTTTCCTACACTGCATACACGTTTTTCATTTTCAGCAAACGGAACGTCTGATGCCGTAGTAGCCTCTATTACTATTGCACAATCTGGAGCTACGGTAAAAGCGGCTGTTTTTGAACCCCTCAGTCCGACTTCTTCCTGCACTACAAAGCTGAAATACATATCGTATTCAAGCTCGCTTTTTATAAGCTCTATAAGCACAAGACAGCCGAAACGGTCATCTATTGCCTTTGAAATTATCCTGCCGTTCTTATTTTCATACGGTGAACCGAAAGCTATCATGTCACCTAAAGAAACATATTTTTCAGCTTCTTCCCTGTCCTTTGCACCTATATCTATACAAAGTGAAGAAACAGGCGGATACTTTTTCTTTTCATCCGTTTTCAGAAGGTGTACAGGCTTTGAACACACAACACCCTTTATCTTATTTTTGCCTATATTCACGCTCTTGGCAAATGCCGCACTGTCATTCACGCCGCCTACAGCTTCAAATTTAAGTGTACCGTCACTGTTTATATATGTAACAATAAATCCTACCTCATCCATGTGAGCGGATATCAGCATTTTTTTAGACGGAGTTTTCTTTCCTTTTTTAAATACAATTATATTTCCTGAATTATCCGTCTTTATATCATCTGCAAATGAAGATATTTCCTCAAGTATGATATTTCTTACCTCATCCTCTTGTCCCGATATACCGTCAGCGGTACATAATCTTTCAAGCAGCTTATAGTCAAGCATTTTCAGCACCGCCTTCCGTTATATATACTGCAAGCAGCCCGGATATTTTTTCCATATCTTTCAGTGAAACTATTTCAGTCTGTGTATGCATATTCTTAGACGGTACAGATATAACACCTGTTTTTACTCCGCTTCCCGAAACAGCTATCTTATCGGCATTAGTACCTGTAAGACTTCCGCTTACTTCATAGTCACATTCCATACCAAGACGCTTTGATATATCAATAAGCTTGTTTGTAACGCTGCCCGACAGTACAGGTGCTATGCTTATTATACCTCCGCAGCCGATAGCACCGCTCTTTTCGGCAGGAACACCCTCCTGTTTTGCAAAGCCTACATCTATAACGACTGCTTCATCAGGATTCAGACTGAACGCAGCCGTCTGTGCACCGGATTCATTTGTTTCCTCCTGAACAGAAAATACAAACGATACTCTGCACGGTAAAGTCTTGTCTTTCAAAAGATGTATAGTATTTATCAGAACGGCACAGCCTGAACGGTTATCAAGTGCAGATACAGCTATACAGTCATTAAGAAGCTCGGTATATCTGCTGCAAAGTATTATGCTGTCACCCAAAGAAACAAGCTCTCTGACTTTATCAGCCGGAAGTCCTGTATCAATCCATATCTTATCCTTTGACGGTTCACTGTCACCGTCAGTAAGGTGCGGCGGAACGGTACATACAACACCGAGTATTTCCTCCCTGCCAAACACCTTCACGGCACTGCTCGGAAGTGTTCTCAGGTCAATTCCGCCTACGTTTTCAGCCTTTATAAAGCCCTCATCATCTATATATGTAACGATAAGTCCTATCCTGTCGATGTGTGCATCTATCATTATATGCTTACCGGCATTCATATCTCCCAATGAAGCAATAATATTTCCGTTCTTATCAACGCTCACATCGGCACTGTCACCTATAAGTTCCTTAACGACAGTGAGCATCCCGGACTCTCTGCCCGAAATGCCCATGTCAGCACACAGTTCCTTTAATATCTCATTCATCATCATACGTCCTCAGTTTTTATTGAATTTATCTGTAAGCAGAGTATATTTCGCATTGGTTATCGTATCACCGTCAACAGGTGTTTTATCAATGCTCATAGCCTCGGCAAATGTAAAGTTTCCGTCATTTGTAACGGCTTCCTTGTAAGTTACAAAACCGTTATAGTTATTGAAATCCTTATCCATATCTATACTTGCCATGCCATCATCATTAAGAAAATAATTTATAGTTGCGCTTTTATAGGAATATTCATCATGGAATTTCAAAAACGCATCCGTAAGTTTCATCTTGTCAACAGAATATTTGTCTATGACTTTACCGATATCATCATTGCTTACCGATACACCGTCCCTTATATATGGTGCTTCTGTATCAACAGAAAAAGCAAAAATTTCATTATCGGGCTTGATTCTTACAACTGATACATAAACATGCTCTTTTTCAAACTGCTTAAGATATTCAAGATACTTTTTAAGATCATCGTATGTGCCGGAAAATTTATAATTTGCAGAAACTGTAAGTATATTGTCATTATAGACTGATGCAGTTCCTTTGGTATAGCTGAATCCGGAAAACTCACCTATATCTGTCTTTCTGACTATTGTACGCATATCATCCGATGTACGCATTTTAAGTTCTATAGGTGCGTATAATGACTTAGAACTTTCTGTACTGCTTTCCGTAACACTTGCAGTACTCTGTGTACTTACAGAAGAAGATGTGTTACTGTTTGTACTGCTCGTATTATTCGTTTTGTTATCATTTTCGCAGCCTGCAAGCATAGTAACTGCCGATACTAAAACCAGACATAAAGCCAAAGCCTTTTTCATCGTAAAGTCTCCTTTGTGATTTTATTCAATAGACATAGTTGCTCTTGCATTAAGCTCCATACCTGCTATATTTCCCGAAAGATATTCATAATATCCCTGTGCGCCTACCATTGCGCCGTTATCTCCGCAAAGTGAAAGCTGCGGATAATAGCAGCTCCAGCCTCTTTTTTCACATTCTTCTGATATCCTGCGTCTGAGTAGTGAATTTGCAGAAACTCCTCCTGCAAGAACAAGCTTTTTATATCCAAGGTCTTCAGCGGCTCTTATGAAGTTATCGCTCAGACTGTCAACTACAGCTTTTCTGAAAGATGCACAAAGGTCTGCTTTCGGAAGCTCTCCGCCCTTCTGTGCAGCATTGTGTATAAGATTTATTACAGCCGTTTTCAGTCCCGAAAAGCTGAAATCATAAGGTGAGCCGTCGACCTTCGGATGCGGAAGTCTGAATGATTCCGGATCACCGCTTTCTGCGAGTTTATCAAGGTGTATTCCTCCCGGATAAGGCATACCCATAGTCCTTGCGGCTTTATCAAAAGCCTCGCCTGCCGCATCATCACGGGTTTTGCCGATTATCTTCATTTTTGTATAGTCTGTCACTTCAACTATATGGCTATGACCGCCAGATACAACAAGGCACAAAAAAGGCGGTTCAAGTTCCTGATGTGTAATATAGTTTGATGCTATATGCGAGCGGAGATGATGCACCGGTACAAGCGGCAGACCTGTCGCCATTGAAAGTCCCTTTGCAAAATTCACACCTACCAGCAATGCACCGATAAGCCCCGGCGCATATGTAACTGCTATTGCGTCTATACTGTCACGTCCGAGCTTAGCCTGTTCAAGTGCTTCACGCACAACTCCGTTTATAGCTTCACAGTGCCTTCTTGACGCTATTTCCGGAACAACTCCTCCGTAAAGCTTATGTTCCTCAACCTGTGACGCAACTATCGAAGAAAGTACTTTTCTTCCGTCCTCAACAACCGCTGCGGCTGTTTCGTCACACGAGCTTTCTATTGATAATATCTTCATAGACCGAGACCTACCTTGTAAATAACTTTGTCATTATAAGCGCATCCTCTGTCGGATGGCGGTAAAAATTCTTTCTTAGCCCCATTTCTTCAAAACCAAGTGATTCATAAAGAGATATCGCTTCGGAATTGGATTTTCTTACCTCAAGGGATATAAAGTCCGTACCCATAGCATCCGCCGTAAGTATAGCCATTTTAAGCAGTGCAGTTCCGACACCCTTACGTCTGTATTCGGGGAATACTGCAATATTATTTACATAGCAGCTTTCAAGCACAACATACACACCTATATAACCTGCAACCTTATCATCACACAAAGCTACAAAAAGATGTGCAGTATCGTTGTCAAGCTCCTCCTCAAGACTTTTATATGACCAGGGCTGAGTAAAGCAGACCTGTTCAAGTCTTGCAACATCATCAAGATGTTTTTTCTGCATTTCCTCCAACGTAAGGTTTATCATTGTCGCTCACCTTTATCTCCCCTGTTTCTATTTTTTTAAGAAGAACCCTGCAAAAACCATCTATTGATTCCTCTATATATTTCCTGCATCTGCGGTAATTCACAAGATCTGAACCAAACGGATCGGGGATACCTCCGCCCAGAATGCATATCTTCTCTCTCGGAACGCCTACGCTTACAAGAGTTTCCGCATGACTGATAGTCATTACAACATATATATCCGTTATGTCAATATCACGTTCACGTATTATTCTCGGTTTATGGTTACTTATATCTATACCTATCTCATTACAGACAATAACAGCATTAGGAGATACCTTCTGCCCTTCACAAAATCCGAGTGCACAACTGCTGAATATACTGTTTATCCCGTACTCACGGGATTTTACTTCATATATTGCCTTAGCCATAGGACTTCGGCATGTATTTCCTGTACATACAAATAAAATATGGAGCATATAAGATCTCCTTTCAGTTCTTGGCTTCATACCATGTTTTCCCCTTGCCTGCATCTGCGACAAGCTCAAGTGAAAGTTCTGCCGCTTTGCTCATTTCTTCACTCAGCAAAGCCGCCGCCCTTTCAGCCTCATCCTCCGGTGCTTCGACTATAAGCTCATCATGTACCTGAAGTATCAGCCTTGAACGCATATTTTCTTTTTTAAGTCTTTCAAAGACTCTTATCATAGCTATCTTTATTATATCAGCCGCTGTTCCCTGTATTGGCATGTTCATTGCAACACGCTCACCGAATGAGCGGATATTCCTGTTTGATGAGGAAAGCTCGGGAAGATATCTTCTTCTGCCGAACATTGTCGTAACATATCCGTCATTCTTCGCCTTATAGACTACATCCTTCATATATTTATCTATACCGGAATAAAGTGAAAGGTAACCTTTTATATATCTGTCGGCTTCCTTTACGCTTACGCCGATATCCTTTGAAAGCGAAAATGCACTTATACCGTAAACTATACCAAAATTAACAGCCTTTGCCCTGCTTCTGAGTTCCGGAGTTATCATATTTTCGGGCAGACCAAAAACTTTAGCCGCTGTTGATGCATGTATATCAAGTCCCCTTTCAAAGGCTTCTATCATATTTTTATCATCAGCAATATGTGCAAGAACTCTCAGTTCTATCTGTGAATAGTCGGCATCAACAAGAACACAGCCCTCTTTGGCAACGAAAAATTTTCTCAGTTCACGGCCTCTTGCTGTACGGACAGGGATATTCTGCAAATTCGGCTCTGTCGAGCTTATCCTTCCGGTTCTTGTTTCCTTCTGGTTAAAGCTTGAATGTATCCTGCCGTCTGTACCTATCACCTTTAAAAGACCGTCGCAATATGTCGATTTAAGCTTTGTGAGCGTCCTGTATTCGAGTATCTCATCTATAACGGGATGATACGGCCGCAATTCTTCAAGCACTTCCGCATTTGTTGAATAGCCGCTTTTGGTTTTCTTTTTGGCAGGAAGTCCTAACTTCTCAAACAGTGCCGAGGCAAGCTGCTTCGGGGAATTTATATTGAATTCCATTCCTGTATGCTCATATATACCTGACTGTAATCTGTCTATATCAGTCTGAAGTTCCTTTCCGTATTTTACAATACCCTCTCTGTCAACCATAAAGCCGGCATTTTCCATAGATGCAAGCACCTGTGCAAGAGGTATCTCTATATCATCAAGAAGCTTTGTCTGACCGTTTTTTTCAAGCTCATCTGAAAGCGCATCAGCAAGCGGCGAAAGAGAAGTCAGTACACTTTCTTTTTCGCACTTATACGGTTTCAGATCGTATTTCATCATAAGTCTTTCAACGGAATAATCCGATGAATTGGGATCACAGAGATATGCCGCAAGACTTACATCAAATATCAGTCCTCTGCACTGCACATCTGTTTTTTCAAGTACCGCAAACAGCGGCTTGCTGTCATCGGTACGCTTTTTTATGCTCTCATCCTCGAAAAAGCATTTAGTAAACTCTCTCAGACCGCTGCTGAAAGAATTGAACGAGTATATGGTTTCGCCGTCCGATATCTGAATTGCGGTAATTTCTTCACCGTCAGTTTCAGCCGTTATATCAACAGTCTTATTTTTAAGTTTCGGATACAGCTCCATAGGCTCGGTGCTGTCAGAAAATAAAAGAATGCGTTCATCACGCTTTTCATCTTCTGAAATATCCGTTGTGTCAGGCTCTGTATTATCAAGCCCGAATTTTTTTATAAGTGTATAAAGTTCTGACCTTGCCATAAGCCTTGCAGCCTCTGACCTTTCCTTTGCAGAACGTTCTTTTACGATATAGTGTTCAAGCTCCGTGTCTATCGGTGCATCAGTCCTTATCGTACCGAGCATAAGGCTCATATAAGCACTTTCCCTGCCTGCTTCGAGTTTTTTCTTCATAGCAGGCTTTATATCAGGTGAATCAAGGTTATTATATATATTGTCAAGGTCGTGGAATTTCTGTACAAGCTCGGCTGCACCCTTCTGACCTATACCGGCAACACCGGGTATGCAGTCAGATGTATCGCCCTGTATAGCTTTTATATCTATAAGCTGCTTTGGCTCTACTCCATAGACCTCCATTATCTTTTCTTTATCATAGAGTGTGACTTCCGGCTTACCGAATTTCGTAGCGGCTATCCTCACAGAAACATTATCGGAAACAAGCTGTAAACTGTCACGGTCGCCAGTTGCTATAACACATTCACAGCCTGTACTGCTGCATTTTGCTGCAAACGTTCCGAGTATGTCATCTGCCTCAAAGCCTTCCTTTGTTACGATACTGTACCCCATAGCTTTCAGCAGCTCTTTCAAAGGTTCAAGCTGCGATGCAAGCTCATTCGGCATACCTTTCCTGTTGGATTTATATCCGCTGTAGGCTTTATGTCGAAAGGTTGGTGCTTTAAGGTCAAAAGCTACAGCAACAGCATCAGGGCTGCTTTCCTCCAAAAGCTTATGAAACGTATTCATAAAGCCGTATATAGCATTTGTATATTGACCGTTACTTGTTGTAAGGAGCTTTATCCCGAAAAATGCACGGTTAAGTATACTGTTGCCATCAATAACGAGCATCCTCATACGCACATTTCCTCCTCTTATTCCTCATTCGCAGGTCTTATGCTGTCCATTATACCGACATTTTTACCATGATGTATATAAACCCTCGGCACTCTCTTTCCTACAAGACATACAAGCTCATAGTTTATAGTACCTGTCATATGTGCCATTTCATCAAATGAAAGTGTGTTGTTACTGCCGTCACCTATAACAATAACTTCATCACCTGTACATACATCATCAATATCACTTACATCAAGCATAAGCTGGTCCATGCACACTCTGCCGATAACAGGTGCTTTTTTGCCCCTGACAGTCATATATGCACGGTTGCCCAGACTTCTTGAATATCCGTCTGCATAGCCTATCGGCACGGTAGCTATCTTCATTTTCTTTTCGGAAACGAATGTACCGCCGTAGCTCACAGGAGTTCCGGCTTCTATCGTTTTTACCTGAGCGACAACACTCTTTATCTGCATAGCCTGC
>JBGVAQ010000065.1:0-2120 GCA_045224775.1 Acutalibacteraceae bacterium
ACTGTGTGCTTGATGAAGAAGAATGTGTCCATGCGTTGATGAAGATCATCGGGAGTTGATAAAAATGGCAGTTTTGAAGGCGGAGAATATAAAGTTAGTTTACGGTGCAGGTACTTCATTCAAAAAAACAGCACTGTCTGATGTCAGCTTTGAGATAGAGAGCGGAGAGTTTGTCGGAGTCATAGGTCATACAGGTTCGGGAAAGTCAACGCTTGTACAGCTTCTGAACGGACTTTTGAAACCGACTGAGGGTAAAATATATCTTAACGGTAAGGATATATGGGAAGAGCCCAAGAAAATAAGACAGGTGCGTTTTAAAGTAGGCATGGTGTTCCAGTATCCCGAATATCAGCTTTTCGAGGAAACCGTTTATAAAGATATAGCATTTGGTCCTAAGAACATGGGACTTTCCGATGAGGATATTGATAAAAAAGTAAGGGCAGCGGCTGAATTTGTCGGTCTTAAAAATGAGCTGCTTGCAAAATCACCGTTTGATCTTTCGGGAGGAGAAAAAAGAAGGGCAGCTATTGCAGGAGTTATAGCTATGGATCCGGATGTCCTGATACTTGACGAACCAACGGCAGGACTTGATCCGCTCGGCAGAGATGCACTTCTTTCACAGATAAAGTCATACCATGAAGTAAGGAAAAATACGGTTATTCTTGTTTCGCACAGTATGGAGGATATCGCAAGGATATCTGACAGGATACTTGTTATGGATCATGGTAGGAAAATGATGCTCGACAGTGCGGAGAATGTTTTTTCAAAGGGCAGAGAGCTTGAAAAAATGGGGCTTCGTGTGCCTCAGGTTACAAAGATAATGATGATGCTCAGGGAAAAGGGCGTACCTGTTAATACAAATATACTTACTGTTGAGCAGGCATTCAATGAGATAGTAAACCTTCAGGCTCAGATGAAAGGGTGAGGACAAATGGTAAGAGATATAACGCTCGGACAGTTCATGCCGGGGCATTCGTTCATACACCGTCTTGATGCACGTTCAAAAATAGTACTTCTTATAGGATATATAGTATTCATATTCCTTGCAGGAAATTATATATCGCTTATGCTTATAACTATGTCCTCGCTTCTTGTAATACTTTCAACAAGGATAAGCTTTAAGATGTACCTTAAAAGCATGAAAGTCATACTTTTTGTTGTTGTACTTACGGGTATACTGAATTTATTTTACGGTTCGGGAGATGTGCTTTGTGAGTGGTGGATCTTCCGGATAACAGAGGGCGGAATAAACAATGCGGTGTTTGTCATAGTGAGAATAGCCGTACTTGTTATGATAAGCTCGGTGCTTACGTTCACAACTTCACCGACAGACCTTACAGATGCTATGGAAAGGCTTTTAAAGCCGCTTTCGGTATTTCATATCAAGGTGCATGAGATAGCCATGATGATGACGATAGCACTCAGGTTCATACCCGTTTTGCTTGAAGAAACAGACAAGATAATGAATGCACAGAAGGCAAGAGGTGCAGACATGGAAAGCGGAAATGTATTCAAAAGGGTAAAGGCACTTATTCCTGTGCTTATACCGCTTTTCGTTTCATCATTCAGACGTGCGAATGATCTTGCCATGGCTATGGAATGCCGCTGCTATAACGGCGGAAAGGGCAGGACACGAATGAAAGTACTGAATTTTTCCGCTCTTGATCTATGGGCGCTTATATTTTCGGTCATAATATTTGCGGGAGTGATACTCTGCAATATATATTTTCCGCCCGTTGTAAGATAGGATGCGAAAATGAGAAATATACTTTTGAAGATAAAATATGACGGTAAAAATTATCACGGCTGGCAGGTACAGAACAATGCAAGCTCGGTGCAGGAGGATCTACAGAATGCACTGTATAAAGTAATAGGTGAAAAGCCTGATATAAAGGGATGCAGCAGGACGGATGCGGGAGTACATGCAAATATGTACTGTATAAGCTTTAAAACAGAGCATACCATACCGTCAGACAGACTTCCCCACGCATTAAACAGATTTCTGCCCGAACAGATAGCGGCGTTTGAAGCCTGTGATGTGAGTGAGGATTTTCATGCACGATATTCCTGCAAGGGAAAGGAATACATATACAAGATACATAATGCACAGTTCAGGGATC
>JBGVAQ010000066.1:0-9806 GCA_045224775.1 Acutalibacteraceae bacterium
TCAGGGTTAGTTGCAAGAAGCTTTTCAAAATCGGGAAGTACGCCGTCCGAGCCATCCTTCGGCTTTGACTTTGGTTTATCGGGTGTATCAGCCTCTGAAACAAGAAGTCCCTTTATTTCATTTGTTGTATGGTCGTTTACAGCCGGCTCAATCACCATTATATTGAGCAGCATATATGACGATACAAAGAATGTACATATTGCAAGCATAAGTATGACCTTCCTCACAACATCTACAGGACGGTCACCCTTGCAAGGGAAGAATCTTTTCCAGAATGAACGCTTCTTCTTTGGAGAAATAATTTTTCTTGCGGAAGTAAATATAACTGTGCTGAAATCAACATCGAATGCATCACCCGGCGGCAGAAGAACTATTGTCTTGCCATTGTATTCAGCAGTGTAAAAATAAAGCTTTTCCTGCTCTATCGTAACAACACCGCCGCTTATGTCGATAAGTCCTATATCGTTTATATCGACATCCTTTGATTTAGTTTCCGATTTTGTGACAGTTCCGGCTGTTTCTTCGTTTTCATCAGTGCCTTTTTTCTTCTTCTTTTTCTTCTTATTTTTGTCCTCATCATCTGCTGACGGATCACCTTCGGGATCTTTACATTTTATCTCATATCTTTTTATATTATCGATCATTCCGAAGTTATCGAATATTTCTCTTGCCTTTTCCTCACTGTCCTCGGTTATAGCATCGGCAATAAATATAATACCTATCTTTTCATCGCCCGACTCACTTACAGACAATGCCTCTGATATACTATTCTCCGTAAGGTCTATCTCGGTCTTATAGATTATATTAAGATTGATATCACTCAGCTTTTTGATAGTAGAATCAAACCTTTTGCTTGTGGTCTGATCAAATGATCTTCCGTTTCTGGGAAAATATATCTCTGCATTCATCTTATATCACTCCTGTTTACTAATCATAATATAATAGGATGTACGCCTTACTGTATAACTATCATCTTTACATTCTTTACTGCCTCATCAATAAGTCTTTCACAGTCAAGCTTATTCTGTTCCGCAGCAACTGTTTCTATTACAGGTCTTGTACGGGGATGCTTTGGTGTAAACACTGTACAGCAATCCTGATACGGCTGTATAGAAACCTCGAATGTATCTATTTTCCTTGAGATCTCTATTATCTCTTCTTTGTCCATACCTATGAGCGGGCGGAAAACCGGCATATTGCACACTGCATCAGTACACGCAACCGCACCTATTGTCTGGCTTGCTACCTGACCAAGACTTTCGCCTGTTATCAGTGCCTGACAATCGTTTTCCCTTGCTATCCTTTCGGATATCTGCATCATAAAGCGTCTCATTATTATCGTGAAGTATTCTTCCCTGCACTTTTCTCTTATCTGTTCCTGTATATCCGTAAAGTGTACGGTAAACATTTTTATCCTGCCGCTGTATGCAGCGACCTTTCTAAGAAGCTCCTGTACCTTTTCCTCAGCTCTGAGGCTTGTATAAGGAGGACTTGCGAAATGTACTGCTATAAGCTCCAGTCCCCTTTTAGCCATCATGTATGATGCTACGGGACTGTCTATTCCTCCGGATATCAGCACACATGCCTTTCCTCCCGTTCCTACAGGTATGCCGCCTGCACCTCTTATAAGGTCTGAACGGATATATGCGGCAAAGTCCCTTATCTCTACCGTTACGGTAACATCCGGATTATGAACATCTACAGTGAGGTGCGGAAATTTTTCAATAAGACAGCCGCCGACTTCATTGCATATCTCAGGTGATTTATACGGAAATTTTTTGTCTGAGCGTTTTGCCTCGACCTTGAATGTTTTCGCATCACCCAGAACATCCGCAAGATATTCACATGCATTTTCCTTTATCTTTTCGATATCCTTTTCCGCCGTACACGCCCTTGCAAAAGCAGCTACGCCGAATATTTTTGAAACACATTCCGTAACATCGTCCATGTCGATATCATCATCCATCGGCTCAACATATATAGTTGACTGTGCCGCACGTACACGGAAGCTTCCAAGCCTTGCAAGCCGCCTTTTAAGACTTCTTATCAGTGTATCCTCGAAGTTTTTGCGGTTAAGTCCTTTAAGGACTATCTCACCAAGCTTTAAGAGTACTATTTCCTTCATTAATTTCATTCTCCCTTTTAACAGGCTTAAAAATATTTAATTACGCACTACAAGAAGTTTAGCACTTTTAAACGCTTCTTGCAAGTGTATTATTTGCATTTAATATCTCATTTACAAGAATATCTGCATCCTGCCTTGAATTAAACCTTGAAAAACTCACTCTTACAGCCGAATCGGACTGCTGAGCGGTAAGTCCCATAGCTTTAAGCACATGACTTTTTTTACCTTTTGCACAAGCCGAACCGCTTGAAACGAATATATTTCTCTGTTCAAGATAATGCAGCATTGTTTCCGAGCGTATTCCGACAACAGAAAAATTGAGTATATACGGCAGACATTCTTCATCAGAATTTATTGTAACATTTTTTATACCGGAAAGCTTTTCCCTGAGATACATATTTATATCCTTTATATAAGCTGTTTCGGTCTGCATATCCGGCAGGGCATTCACAGCTGCTCCCATACCGCAGGCTGCAACGACCGGCTCGGTTCCGGGACGAATTTTTTTCTGCTGTTCACCGCCGTAATGCAGCGGTATTATCCTTGCACCTTTCCTTATATAAAGTATGCCTGCTCCCTTTGGCCCGTGTATCTTATGCGAGCTGGCACTAAGAAGGTCAATACCGAGCTTTTTCGGCTTTAACGGCATTTTTCCGAATCCCTGTACAAAGTCAACATGAAAAAGTGCATCAGGTGCAGCTCTGTGTATTATTTTTCCTGCATTTTCTATCGGCTGTACTGCTCCGGTTTCATTATTTACAGCCATTATGCTTACAAGTATCGTTTTATCATTTACGACTTCCTTTAATGCATCAATGCTTATTCTTCCGCTTTTATCCGGCTCAAGATATATCACCTCAAAGCCGTTCTTTTCAAGCTCGGCAGCCGCCTCTATAACAGATGAATGTTCAACAGCCGTTGTTATTATCCTGTTTCCCCTGCGTTTCAGTGCCCTTGCCGCACCAAACAAAGCTGTATTGTTGCTTTCTGTACCGCCTGATGTAAAGTATATTTCTTCGCTGTCAGCCGACAGCAGACCGGCACATGCCTTTCGTGCATCTTCAAGCTCATGCTGCGCTTCTATTCCCTTTAAATGAAGTGATGACGGATTTCCATATTTTTCCGTCATTATTTCAAGCACTTTCTTTGCCGCTTCATCACATACTTTTGTTGTTGCGCTGTTATCCAAATATACTTCTCTCAAACATATCACCTATGCTTATAAAAAATTTGTATCACTAATATAAAACGGGAAATAATAAATATATCTTTAAAATAATCAGGAGTCTGATAAAATGAATATATCTCAGAAAGAATATTCCTCAATGGTGGAAAGGATATCACCGAAAAGCCGTCTTTTCAGGGATTGTGTATATGCTTTCTTATCGGGAGGATTTATATGTATAATAGGTCAGGCACTCACCGACACATACCAGTATGCAGCCGGTATGACTTTAAAAGATGCAAGATGCTTTACAAGCATAACGCTTATATTTTTATCCGCCGTTTTCACGGCTCTGAGCTGGTATGATGATATCGCAAAATATGCCGGTGCGGGAACTCTTGTGCCTATAACGGGATTTGCAAATTCCGTTGTCGCTCCGGCGATAGAATTTAAAAGTGAGGGCATGATAATGGGACTTGGGGCTAAAATGTTCGTAATAGCAGGCCCTGTTATTGTCTACGGCACTTTAAGCTCTATACTATACGGACTTATACTCTGTACCGTAAAGCTGTTCACAGGCTGACAGCTCCGCTTTTTATTACGTTTAATGTGGAACGTGGAGTTATAAATAAAAATTCCACTTTCCACTTTCCAAATTCCACATTATTAAAGTTGAACTATTTTCCAAAATTTTTTATTTATTTTGTACATGAATAAACTCAATAATTCTTGTAAATGACCACAAAATGTGGTATCATTGTTTTAACATTTATGAAAGGGGAAGATAATGTATGTATGATAAAATACTTACATCCCTGTCATACGGTATGTATGCAATAGGCTCAAAGGGCGTTAATGCACCGAATGCCTGCATATCAAATACCGTTGTACAGATATCATCCTATCCGATGACAATAGCAGTAAGCATCAACCACAGCAATTTCACCAACGACTGCATCAAGCAAAGCAAGGAATTTACAGTAAGCGTACTTTCCGAAAATACATCAGGTGCAGTAATAGGCGCACTCGGATTTACTTCGGGACGTGACGGAAAAAAACTCCATAACGTAAAGCATAAAGTACTGCGTGAGGGCGCACCCGTTATACAGGAGGATATATGCTGCTGGTTTCTTTGCAAAGTTGTGAACACGGTAGAAACCGTAACACATACTATCTTTATTGCTGAGCCTGTTGCAGGAAGTGAAACTATAAAAGGCAAGCCTATGACATATGATTTTTACCTTAATGTCATAAAGGGCAAAGCACCTAAATTTGCTCCTACATACATTCCCGAAGAGGAAGAAGTTGTAAACAAGTATGCATGTACTATCTGCAACTATGAATACAAAAGCTCTCTCAGCCCCTTTGAAGAGCTGCCAGACAGTTGGATATGTCCGATATGCGGCGCTCCCAAGTCTGTTTTCAGAAAGAAAGACTGACTTGATATTCTAATGCATTGTATTTTATCACATAAACTTTTATATGTCAAGCATACTTGACAACTTTCATTTTAAACTTGACATAATAATGCATCGGAATTTTAAAAAAATTATTTATGATTGGAAGGTAACTATGACTATCAAGGAAGTTCAGGACGAAATAATCCGTCTTAAAAAAGAAAAGGATATATGCATACTTGCACACAGCTATGAGGCAAGAGAAATACTTGAAATAGCCGACTTTACAGGTGATTCATACGCACTCAGCAAAATGGCTGCAACTACCAAAAACAGTACCGTTATAATGTGCGGTGTACGCTTTATGGCTGAAACAGTAAAAATGCTCTCACCCGAAAAAAAGGTAATACTTTCAAGTGCCATAGCAGGCTGTCCTATGGCTGAGCAGTTCGATGTTGAGGAGATACAGAAGCTTAAAGAACAGTATCCAGACCATATAGTTGTTGCCTATATCAACACAACAACAGCTCTCAAAACTATATGTGATGTCTGCGTAACGTCTGCATCAGCCGTAAAGATAGTAAAACAGCTTGAAGAAAAAAATATCCTCTTTATACCGGACTGCAATCTCGGTTCATACGTTGCAAAGATGATACCGGAAAAGAACATAAAGCTCGTTCAGGGCGGCTGTCCCGTACATGCATCAATAAAAGCCGAGGAAGCCGAATTTGCAAAAAGGCTTCATCCCAACGCAGAACTGCTGGTTCATCCCGAATGTATATCTGCTGTTGCTGAACAGGCTGATTATATCGGCTCTACAACAGGCATAATGAACTATGCACAGAATTCCGATAAAAAGGAATTTATTATCGGCACAGAAAACAGTATTGTTGAACATCTCCAGTATATGTGCCCTGACAAGAAATTCTATCCCCTTTCTGTCAACCTTGTATGTCCGAACATGAAAGTAACAACACTCGTTGATGTCCTCAACTGCTGCAAGGGCGAGGGCGGCGAGGAAATAACTCTTTCCGAAGATACCATATCCAAAGCAAGAAAATGCATTGACCGCATGATCGAACTCGGAGGCTGAAACAATGTGCAATGTGCAATGTACAATGTGCAATGTGCAATGTGCAATGTAAATAAGTGCGGCAGATTAGACTCAAATTTAGCAATTGACACATATCGTGTAGTTTCGCTATGCGATATGTGTTTTGTTACATATTTAAAAAACTCTGATAAAAGTATAAAAACAACCTCCTTATATTTTGGCAAAGGTATGGATACCGCATTATCAAAACATAAGGAGGTTATTTAAAGAATTTATATGCAAGTGAAATTTAATTGTACATTGTACATTGTACATTGAACATTGTATTATGTAAGCTTTTTTATTTTTTCTTCTGTTTCTCGTATAAGATTGTAAAGTGCGGGAGCAAGCTCAGGATATTTCTTTGATATAATATCGGGTGAAAGCTGAGGTGCAGAGGATATATCTATCCCGTCAAATCCGCCTGCATTCTTTCCTGCTGATATACATATTGCATTTGCTTCCATAATATTCTGTAAGGCTGAGGAAAGTCCCGAATACAGATCAGGCAGTATTGAAAACATTGCCTGCGGATTTTTCGGGTTTGCGGAATATACCGCTCTTATCATTTTATATATGGAAACCATTATGTATGACGATACCTCTGACGCAAGCCCTTTATTATCCGCTTCCTCCAAAACAGAAAATATCACATTGAGAGAACTTGAAATAAGCTTTTTGTTCAAAGCTATAAGTGCAGTCGTTTTTCGTGCATCGGCAGACTCTCCCGACGGTCTGACAGCAGGCTCGGCGATATCAAATGTTGCACCTTTTCTGTCGGCACTTCTGCCTAAAAGATAGTCACATGATACATCATAGTAATCTGCAATACGAACAACGAAATCAAGTCCGCACTCTCTTATTCCCTTTTCATAGTGCGAAAGTAGAGCCTGAGATACTCCAAGCTCCATAGCCGCCTGCTTCTGGCTCAGACCTCTTTCCTTTCTGAGCAAGGTTACAATTCTTGAAAAATCGCTGTTCATAAACCGACCCCTTGACATTCCAAGTACAAAATTATATATTAATAAAGACTCCTTTCGGAGTTTCAGACACTGACCTTATCCGAAAATCTCAACAGTACGTAAATTATATAATATTTAAAACAATTTGTAAAGTTATTTTTTGTTTTTTTAAAATGTTTATCTATAAAAAATTTGATGGAAAAGGAATGATTTATCATGCAGTCTTACACTATCTATTTTATCAGACACGGTGCAGTAGAAGATACTCTCAAAGGAAAATACATTGGCAGAACTGATGTACATCTTTCCGTAAAAGGAAAAAATGCCCTCAAGGAAATTGATGAGCAGTTTGGTTATCCTTATGCGGAAAAGATATATTCAAGTCCACTTTCAAGATGTACGGAAACATGCTCTGTCATATATCCCGAAAGGGAAATAAAGACAATAGGTGCATTGAGCGAATGTGACTTCGGTGACTGGGAAGGCAAAACGACTGCTGAGCTTGCAGGTGATCCGAATTTTTCACTCTGGCTCCAGAACTCCGACAAAACACCTCCTCCGAATGGTGAAAGCGGAAAGGAATTTGCTTCAAGGGTATGCAAGGGCTTTGAACGTCTTGTTGAAGATATTGCCGCTTCGGGTGCAAAAACTGCCGCTGTCGTAACACACGGCGGCGTCATAATGACGATACTTTCGGTATATGGTATTCCGCAGGCTGAAAACTACCGCTGGAGAATGGATAACGGCTACGGTTTTGCCGCAAGGATAACACCTATACTCTGGATGCGTGACCGTGTAATGGAAGTTTATGACACTGTTCCGTTTGCACCGAAATCAAAGGACAATAATTAATAGTAAAAAAATAATTGCACATTGCTAATTGCACATTGCACATTGTATAAGGTATTCCGCTACACCGTCTTCATAGCTGTTGCCGATAATTATATCAGCCTGTTCCTTTACCTCGTCAACACTGTCACCTACAGCTATGCCGATATCAGCGGCTTTCAGCATTTCGATATCATTCAGATTATCACCGAATGCAACTACCCTGTCAGCACCTACAAGCTCTTTTATCTTCATCATTCCTGCCGCCTTTGATGCAGATGAACTGAACACCTCAAGAAAATACATATCCGAATAATTATCACGGTAAAGAGTGGGCTTTGCACCGCTGACTTTCTTTATTTCACAGAATATCGGGTACAGCCGTTCATATCTGTCAACCATTGTAAAGTATATAACCTTTTTATCATCGCTTACGGTTATATTATCTGTCTGGCGGAAGCTTTTGTAGTCGTTATTCTTTCTGGCTTCAAAAAAGTTCTTTTCGACCTCGTTTGACAATCTTTCAAATTCAACATTTATTCCGCAGTCGGAATCGAAATTATAAACAAATGACATTCTGTCAAAGCTCTTGAGTATATCAATTATTTTAAGTGCTGAATCCGTATCCATAGGTGTACAGCCGATATATTTCCTGTTTTTATAGTCGTACATAAGTACACCGTTAAGATGTACGCTCGGTATGCGTATATCAAGCTGACTGATTATACCCACAGCCGACTGACTTCTTGCCGTTGCAACGGAAAACAAACCGCCGTTTTCTATAAATTTTCTTATCAGCTCCGCAGAATGACGGCTGAGCTTTGCATTCCTGTCAAGAAGTGTTCCGTCAAGGTCGGATATATACAGCGTTCTGCAATTTTTATCAGGCTCTTTCAAAATACCGCCGCCCCCTTAATTAATGTGG
The DNA here is from genome assembly GCA_045224775.1 of Acutalibacteraceae bacterium. GTDB lineage: Bacteria > Bacillota > Clostridia > Oscillospirales > Acutalibacteraceae > UBA1213. The sequence goes on from JBGVAQ010000066.1 coordinate 8,496, forward strand.
AATTTGGAAAGTGGAAAGTGGAATTTATATCTCAGAATTCCTTATAATAATACAGCACGTCTGAAAGGGTTATTGTCTTACCATCGGGTATAGGTGAAGCCGAGAACACGCCCTTTATTTCCTCACCGCTGTTAAGATATACTGTTCCCTCACCGTAAAGCTTTCCGTCAACAAATCCGCCTGTATAATAGTAATCGGGATAGAGTATTGTTCCCTTTCCGCAGGGCTTGCCATCCTTGAGCTTTCCTGTATATATTCCTGTTTCGCCGCCTGCCTCTATCATCTTTTCTATTGCATATTCGGGTGCTTTGCGGCAAAGTGCGTACTCTGTGCCTTCAAGCTCACTGCATTCCGGAATATCAGCTAATTCCTTATAGGCTATTCTCATAGGTCTGTCAGGCTGACCGTTTCTGAATATACCCTCAAACTGCTTTTCTGCCGAATCTGTAAAACAGCATCCCATACCGTTTCTGTTCTCACCGTTCATATTTCCGCAATATACAAGAGAACCTTCCTTTGAGAACTCGCATGTATATTTAAGCTCATTGCTGACATAGAGTGATTTCCTTACAACAACATTATCGGACATCTCATTTATTCTGCCGTTCATACAGCCGTTTTCAAACATACCTGCATATCTGGGTGCATTATCCTCGAAAAGCACGCCACAGCCGTTATATCTGCCGCCGCTCCACATTCCTTTATACACAACATTATCGTTATTATATGCAATACCGAAACCATCACGGCAACCGTCTTTAAAGCCGCCTTTGTAAATTATTTCTCCGTCAAAGCTTAACTGTGTACCTGTTCCGAGAAACTCACCGTCTTTATACTTTCCGATAAAGAATGTATGGTCATTCTCATTGTATGTCATGCCGACACCGCTTTGCTTGCCGTTGACCATTCCGCCTGCATAAAGAAGCTTTCCTTCACTGTCAAAGCTTGCGCCTGCTCCCATATTTTCTGTATTTTCAGCTTTATCAGCTGTATCTTCAAGTTCCTCAATATCTTCAACAATATTCTCAGCCATTTCTTTTTCCTCCTCATTGTTTCCGGCTTTTTCTTCTGTTTCCACAACAGCAGTTTCCTCTGTTTCATTTATTTCTGTTCCGGTCTGTTCTGCGATTTCGTCCGTTTCTGTTTCAGCAAGTTCTGCCGTTTCACTTGTTTCTGTTTCCGGCTGTTCTGCGATTTCGTCCGTTTCTGTTTCAGCGAGTTCTGCCGTTTCACTTGTTTCTGTTTCTGGCTGTTCTGCGGCTTCGCTCACTTCTTCTTGCTTTTCTTCATCGTCAGCCGGTTCCTTATCAA
>JBGVAQ010000067.1:0-2511 GCA_045224775.1 Acutalibacteraceae bacterium
CCATATTTCATCAAGCGACAAGCCGTTTAACTTCAATTCTATGTTATCAGCAGACATCCATGGGGTACGGTACAGCTTATTGTGGTAGAGTGCAAGCTGCTGACTGCCCTCACATGAAAGCAAGAATATTAGCTTGTGCGGATTCTGCCGGGCAATGGCTTCGACAACCTTGCCGTCAAACTCCTGCTTTTTCAGTGTTACGGAAAGCAGAAGTATCTCTTTTATTTCTGCGTTTGAGGTCAGGTTAAGACTGCTGCTTGAAAGGCTGTTCTCGATAACAATCCTCTCAACGTCGGTAACAAATTTTTCTTTTAATGCTGCTGTCAATGTCAGCCGTTTGTAAAATGCTTCTTTAGGCAGACGTTTGTGTATCGTAGTAGAAACAGGAAATTCAATCATACAAATCACCCCCTTTTCTTAAATCAGGCAATACAAAATAATTATGCATTATGCATTATGAATTATGAATTACTAAAAAGCATATGAGTTCAAAGTCATCAAGTCCCGAAAATCCACCGGAGAGGAAAGTTGTCTGTCCGCTGCCGAAAAAGCTGTCAATGTCGCTTTCGTCCTTTGCGTCAATAATGGACATAATGGCATCTTCCAGAAGCTGTGAAACCTTGCCCATATTCCTGCCGTTATTTGTTTCCTTATTGAATTTGCTGCATAGAGTTTTGTCCGGAACGGATTTTCCACGAGCCAGATGCCGCATTATATCAAGTGTATCTTTGGGCTGTAAATGATTGGTGATGATTTCGCCGTCCATTCCGACATACACCATATAGAACGGATGCAGCCTGTTTTGATTTTCTATGTTGATATCTTCGTTGACATTTTTCAGAATAAAGATAACACCGGGTTTTTCGCCATTTACAACAGCATGAATACCAAATGGTGTGTGATCTGTTTCGGGATGTTCTTTCATATAGGCAAGCAAATCCATACGGAACTCATTAAGTCCTAAGTCCATAATGGATATGCCGTTCGTCATATCCTCAAGGTCAATTACTTCTTCCTGCAATTTTTGAAGCTGAGTGCGGCGATATTCAAGGTCACCCTTTTCATCGGCGTTGATAAGATCATCATCACCCGTTGAAGTCATAACGGATATACGCATTCTTGTTTCTACTCTTTTTTTCAGATCTATATATTCATCAAGCTCAAGATCAGGCCAGAAGTTGACAAGCTGGATAACAGAGTTATTGCTGCCGATACGGTCAATTCTTCCGAAACGCTGGATAATACGAACAGGATTCCAATGTATATCATAATTTATGCAGAAGTCGCAATCCTGCAAATTCTGACCTTCCGAAATACAATCGGTTGCAATAAGAATATCTATCTCGTGTCTGTCATTCGGATATAAAATGCTCTTTTCCTTTGACTTGGGAGAAAAACAGCTAAGGACATGGTTCATATCGGCTTTGAATTTTGGTATTGTCGTTTTACCGTCAACCGAACCGGTAACAAGTGCCGTGTTAAGTCCAAGCTCTTTTTTTATTATCGGACTGATATTATCAAACAGGTATTCAGCCGTATCTGAAAAAGCAGTAAAAATAATAATTTTTTTGTTGTCCTCATTGATAGGTGATGCTATTTTCTCACGTATCACTCTGATAAGTTCATTTAATTTAAAATCATATTCGGGAGTAATATCCTCAACCATAGACATGAGCAGCTGTAGATTTTCGATATCCTCGTCTATATCACGTTTCCATGAAATGTAGTCCATATCACGAAGATCAATTCTTACTTTTTTTCCGACAGTGAAAAAGTCTGTATTCTGATCGTCAAAATCAAAGTCGTCAGAGAAACCTGAAAAGTCATCGTTCTCACCAAGTCCGGAAACACCTGTTTTCATGAATTCTTCTATAATATGTGAGGTTTCACTCAGATAAGCGTGAATACGCTGTACTGTCAGCAAAAAAGAATGTACAGAGCTTTCCATTCTTTTAAGAAGATTGATACGCATAAGCCTTTCTATACCGAATTCTCGTCCTATGCGGAATTTTTCTGTTTCTTCCTTGTCAAGATACTTATGCAGTTTGCTTGACTGTATGTAAATTGTTGGTGTATAGATAGTCAGTTGTAATTTGGTAAGCAGTTCAAATATTTCACTGTAATTTATAGCACCCGAAAGATCAGTCAGTTTCGGACGTAGGGAAACAGGCTTATTCCGTTTCGGAAAATTACCTATATCGGAAATATCATAAAAATTCTGAATGTGTTTTCTTGACCTCGCTATTGTTACGCTGTCCAATACTTCAAAAAAATCAAAGTCAAGCATTGAAAGCAGTTCACTGGTAGTACGGCTTTTGTCAGGAAGCTTTATCCACGCATTATATGCCTTTTGTGCCTGACGGAAAATAGTATCTATGTCAGATTTTGTTTTCAGTTTGTCATTGATTTCAGCCGGATTTCCTTCATAGGCAAGTGCAAGCTGATTTCGTAAGTCATTAAAGCGGTTATTGACAGGAGTAGCCGAAAGCATAAGCACCTTTGTTTTCACGC
>JBGVAQ010000068.1:0-1110 GCA_045224775.1 Acutalibacteraceae bacterium
AACGATATCAGCAGAGCTTTGCGGATCAGCAAGAATAAGATTGTTTCTGTAATAAAAGAACTTGTTGAACTTGGCGTTATCATAAAAACGAAAGTTATGAAAAAAGACGGAAGCTATTCTGACAATCATTATTCCATTACTAAACCGGAAGAGAGTAATGATACTGAAAATAAAGAATTGGATTTTGCACAAATGACTATGATGGCAGAAATTACCGGAATGGTATTTTCTTGTATTGATGAAATCGTTGATTCGGTTTCTGAGAGAGTTTACCTGGAGCCTTTTTATTTTTACTCAGGGGTAGTACCCTAAAACAGGGGATGTATATCCTATACCCATTTTCATACCAACAGAGAAAGAAAAATAGATGATGCTATATACTCAAGTGATTAAATTAAGAAAGTTATTAGCTTTGGTAAATTAATTTATCGGCGATATTTGAATTTTGGGATTTTTTGATTTGAGAAGATCAGCGTATTCGGATTTGATATGAAAATTACACTTACATGGTCAGTTGGAAAAATCGCATTGTCAGGCAACAGGATTTTATGAGGTGCGGAAATATTTTTTCTTTTCTGCTGGTTTACTTTTCTTTGGGATTTGTATTTCCTTGAAATGAGGAAAATATCAAGTGTGAATTCAGTCGGAAATCTTATGCACAGAATTTTTGTTGAGGATTGGAATCATACTTTACGGACACAACTGAGACTTCAAGTCCCAGATGATAAAGCTGACCTAACGGCTACGGGGAGAAAGGTATATAATATGAAAGCTTGGTATCTTGCAACTTATAAAAAGTCAGACGGCACTTACGGCACAGCTCTTGTCCTGAGCGACAATGAAGCAAAAGCGGAGGAACATTTCAAAGACTATGATATGGCATCTGTCCGTATCGCTGTGGAGAACGAGATTTACCACTATCGAAGCAAAGGTTGTCCGGTTGTGGAGCTTTGAACAACAGAATAAACGAAAGAAAGCAGGAGTATCAGACCTTAATGACAAAGGCTGATGCTCCTGCTATTTTATTTCCTGTTCGGTTTTGTTGAAAAGATCGCTGTCAAAGAATTCTCTGACCGAAATATCCAGACCGTCACAAATAATCTTTATCGT
>JBGVAQ010000069.1:0-5442 GCA_045224775.1 Acutalibacteraceae bacterium
GAGGGCTGGATAACAAGAAAAGGCGGTATGCGCCCCGTGGAGGGGTAGCGTACCGCCTTTTCTTGTGGGGGTTTCCAAAGGGGGCAACGCCCCCATTTGGCACACGACTTTGCGAAGCAAAGTGTAGTGTGTTATACGCTCTGCCGGCGTTGCCGTGAAAATGCCGTTGCCGCCGGGGAGGGCAAGGGCATTTGAAGCGGCAGGAAAACAGGGCTGTGCTTGCGTGGCGTGGAGCCGCAAGCGCAGGTCTGGACTCATCAGCAGACAGGGCGTATATGAAAGCCCCAGTTCCTCGTCCTACGCTCCAACTTGTGGACAAAGTGTCCCGAAGTTGTGGCCACACTCCCGGAAAAGTAGCAGGACAACGGGCAACCGTCAAGGCTGAAATGAACGGGTTTACACCCGGCCTTGACCTCCGCCCGCTGTCCCGCTGGATGGGTGGACAAGGCGGCCAATCCCTCAAAGTGCTTGGCCGCTCTCTTTCTGATTTTGAGGTATTCAGTTTTTCAAAATTGAATAATCAAAATAAATTTTTTCGATTGAAAAAATTTTATTTGTTATCATCTTCAATGCCATATTTTTTCTTTTGCCGAATCACATAATTACTGATTTTTTCATCATATAGTGGATACTGGTAATCCAACTGGCATGCCACTTCTGACGAAACCTCCCGGAACAATGCCATACATTGTTCAAAGGATTCCCACATATGGGGATAGGAATCCATATTATAAGTGGACATAAGTCGTTCCCACAATTCCTCTGGGACATATTGCTTCATAAATTTATAGTTTTTTCCCAAACTGAAATGAAATCCCTGTTTGATACCAATCAGCCAGGAAATCATGCGAAGCAATTCTTTTCGTACTATATCATTCATATGGTCAATAGCAAAAAGAATTTCTTTGCGGCATAAGCCCTTTACTACATATGTTGTAGTATTCCAAAATTCATTACAGCAATCGTCAAACATTCTTTGAGTAGGCTTCTGCAAGTGGTAGTCTATATCCGTTGGTATTGGCGGCTTTACGATACGGTTGTCTTTATCCAACAGTAACTTTACCAGTTTATCCCATGTAAAATACTCGTCTATCAGTTCCAGCGGCAGCAAAGTTAAATCTATCTTAACATCATCAGTAAACAGCATTAAATATGAAAATCCCTTTTCTACAGCTGGAAATAATTCCATATCTTCCGGCTTTTGCAGAATCAACCTTTCACCAAATATATCTAGCCATTTATCATCACTTGTGAAGCTGTCCATATCCGTAACAAAAAAAGTAATATCAAAATCCTGAAAATCATCAGGCGGAATATTTGTATTTGTTCTAGATCCTTCCAAAGTAACCATGCGAATGCGTTTGTCTGTTTTTGCAAAATTCAAAACAATATCATAAACTTCCTTTTCTGATCTCATTTTTATCTCCTCCAATTATTGAAATAGGTGTGAAGCCATTTTAGGGCTTTCCCGCCTTGATTACCCTTTAGCAAAGACGGGCGGGGCTGTCAACGGCGGCGCATGAAATGCGCCGTTCATCTTGACCGTTGACTGGCTCGGCTGGCTTTGCTATTTTTATCGAATTGCATATTGGTAAATTGCATTGATATGTACTTGGGTTGTATTCACGATTGGCACATTAACATCTTCGGGCTTTATGGCAAGTGGCAGCTCCGTACAGGCGAGAATGAGTGCATCTACATTTTCTTTTTCAATGTATTTATTTGCCAGTGCAATCATTTTCTCTTTATCACTAGGAATTACTATGCCATTCTCTAAATTGGGGTATATCAGTTTTCCTAATAGAGATATTATTTTTTCGCTATCGCCTTTACAAGTAACATCATCGGGCGGCGAAGTTCATCTTCCATACCCGGAATATCCATCATCTCTTTAGGCGGTTCTGCTTCCTCTACAACTTTAAGCTCAAACCCATTGTTCAGCAATCCCATTATAATCTGTGTAAGTGTGTGATGTTGTTTTACTACATCACATCCTAAAAAATGTGTATTTCGTTCTCCTGTTATAAAGTAATTATCAATCGCCCAATATTGCGGTTTCCCATCATCTGTATAAATCCAATCCTGCCCAACTCCTGCGGTAAAAACAGGGTGTTCGATATTAAAAAGAAAGGCTATGTCACAACAAACAGTTGATAAATAGCCATTTTTATAGGGGAGTATCAGAACTCCCCTACAAACTGTTATTTGCAGTTATCTATACTCATTTGGAATTTCGATATGAAGTGTCTCACACAATAACTTCACATCATGTGCATCATTTTCATCAAACTCGTATCCCAGATGGAACATTACTTGACTATATGGTTCAATACAGGAAACCTCTATTTCCTCAATTCTTCCTTTACCCGAAAAAGTTTCTACCGGAAAACAATCCCCATCATAAAGAATTTCACCTTCGTCCGTATATTCAAAACAATGCAAATCAATAATTCTGTTTTTCAAATCTTCCCATACAGTATGGTTCAATGTTGTATATTCCATCTTAATCTCATAAAAGCCATTAGCTTTCATTATTTCTATAAAGTTCTGATAATCGTTCTTTTCTACAAAAATGTCAATATCATTATGGGCTCTTGACTGATATCCAAGAAGAGCATCTACACCCCAGCCACCATCAAGAAAGACTTTAATCTCCGCATCTATTGCAAATTGAAGAATCTGTTTTACATCTGTTATATTGACCATCTTATCATCTCCACAAATTCTAATTAGGCGACCAGAGGAACTGCTGGTCTGTTTGATAAATCTCTGCATTTAGCAGTTTTCAATGTTGCCAAAACGAAAGTTAAGAAGATGTTCCTTTTCTCCATGTCGCTTTCTTTGGCGTAATTTACAAGGTTATTCCACACAAGATAGTTGTTCAGATACTTGGTAGAAACACCGTTAAAGCCACGCATAAACCTCTTTAGCTGGCTATGGTAGCTATTGATATGTTGGATATTATAAATGCCTTTCTTGGCTTTGCCAGTCTTTAACTGCACAAGGTCAATGCCATTGGCATTTGTAAATCTCACATAGGAGTTCATCTTGTCCGTAACAAGAGTGGAATTGGTCTTAATCCTACCATCATAAATATGATGTAAATCTCTTGTAGAAACTCTACCAGTATTCGTAATCTTGGAGATAGACAAGCCATTCCTATTAACCGCACAAGGAACACATACCTTTTCTTGGGACAAGCCTCTGATATGTGTAGAATGACCACGCTTATGAGCCTTGCGTGGCATAGCAAATGTCTTACTCTTGCTATGATTGCCCTTGTACGAGATGGCGAAAAAAGTTTCGTCAGCCTCAATAATGCCGTCAAGGGTAACATCGTCTGCCATATTCTGAAGTGCATCCAAAATCTTGTGTCTCCAAAGGAATGCGGTGTTTCTGTGAATCCCACAAGCAACAGCAGTCTTACGAATGGATAAGCCATTCATCATACAATCAATGTACTGCTCCCACACGGACAAGTCTTTTCTTGTACCAGACACAATGGAGTTCGTAGCAATCACGAAGGACTTGCCACAATCCTTACATACATATCGCTGTGTGCCATCTTTACGATGACCATTGCGAACCACATGGATACAGCCACAAAGAGGGCATACACGACCATTTGCAAAGCGTTCCTTTGCTACGAAATCTTCAATATTCAAAGACTTTACAAAGGCAGGACTTAAAAGCATTGTTTTAAGGCTTTCCTGCTCTGCGACAGTCAACTTACCGATAATATCTAATGCGTCTTTGATAGTAGGCATATCCAATTACCTCCTTCGGTGGTACTGTTTCTTACTATTATTATACGCTATTTCTCGTCAAAAATCAACCATTTGTTGTGACAGAGCCTTTGAAAAAATGGCTGCCATCAACAAAGCGAAAAAATATGCTCATATATGCCCTTAAAACGCACGAGAAAGCCCTTCCAACGTGTTCTGAGTAGTTATACCCACTCGCACTTACACACATAAAAATCGCCGTATTTTGAGCATATGCAAGCAATCTAAAAAGTACTAAAATAAATGACCGTCTATTTTGCTACTAAAACCCGACCCTGAAATCAGCCGTTTCAATGGCAAGTTTAATACTTTTCGACATAACGTTTATTTTGATACTACTTATCATACAAGTCAATCACTGCTCATCAGATTACATTGCCTATTTGTCCCGAAAACAATATCATAAACGGGACAATTCAACTTGATTCGCTGTATTTTTTGTTATTGATAAAGAATATTTCGTTGCATTTCTTGTTACAACAAAGAAAATATTCGTTGTATTTTTTGTGTTTGGTGGTATAATAGATTCAGCCATACAAACATAAAGGAGAGGTTTCATGTACCGCACAGCGATAGAAAAAATGAAGCAGTGGAAGGAAGGCAAGTTCCGCAAGCCATTGATTATCGAAGGAGCCAGACAGGTCGGGAAAACATGGCTGATGAAAGAATTCGGAAAAGAGTTTTACCGAAAAACGGTCTATATCAATTTTGACGACAACAGAATCATTCGGGAATTGTTCACTGCCACACAGGACACAAACAAAATTATCATGGGACTGGAAATATACGCCGATACCACCATCTCGCCGGAAGATACCCTCATTATTTTTGACGAGATACAGGAGGTACCCGCAGCCCTCAAGAGCCTGAAATATTTCTGCGAGAATGCACCGCAGTATCCTATTATTTGTGCCGGCTCGCTGTTGGGGATTGCCCTGCATAACGGCACTTCCTTCCCGGTGGGAAAGGTGGATTTTCTCCGGCTGTATCCGCTTTCTTTTGAGGAATTTTTACTCGGAACGGGAAACGAGAGATTATATCATCTCCTGCAAAGCAGGAACTATGAGCTTATCGGTTCCTTCTCGGAACAGTTCATTTATCTGCTTCGGCAGTATTATTTTATCGGCGGTATGCCGGAAGCGGTATTGCGTTTTTCCGAAAGCAAGAATTTCGACGAAGTGAGAGAAGTACAGACAAGAATATTAAAAGCCTATGAGCAGGATTTTTCCAAACACGCACCGAAAGAGATCGTTCCAAAAATCAGAATGGTATGGAACAGCATCCCATCACAGCTTGCCAAGGAAAACAAAAAATTTCTTTACGGCTTAGTGCGTGAAGGCGGACGGGCAAAGGATTTTGAAACGGCAATTATGTGGCTGTCCGACTGCGGCCTGGTGCATAAGGTCAGCCGCATTACCACACCTGCCCTTCCATTAAAGGCGTATGAGGACTTGAAAGCCTTCAAACTCTTTCTGCTGGACGTTGGTTTGCTGAACTGCATGACCGGACTTAGCAAACGTATTTTGATAGACGGCAACGAAATATTCAAGGAATTCAAGGGAGCGATCACAGAGCAGTATGTATTTCAGCAATTAAGGACTACCACCGACTACGGACTTTTCTACTACACCAATGATCGGAACAGCTGCGAAATTGA
>JBGVAQ010000070.1:0-2854 GCA_045224775.1 Acutalibacteraceae bacterium
GAAGCAGAAACTCATTAAACAAGGCAAAATCAAGCCTGACAAGCGGGATTCTGTTATATTTAAGGGTGATGATAACTCTTATTATGAAACCATTGAAAATCAAACAAAAAATATAGATAGTGAAATACCTTTTGATCTGCCAGATGGATGGGAATGGTGTAGACTTGGTAATGTATTCAATCACAATACCGGTAAAGCATTAAACAAAAAAGACAACGATGGAGTTCGTTTATCATATATAACTACATCAAATGTGTATTGGAATCGTTTTGAATTAGATGGTTTAAAAACCATGCCTTTTTTAGATTCGGAAATTGAAAAGTGTACAGTCAAAAAAGGGGATATTCTAGTATGCGAAGGTGGAGATATAGGAAGAACTGCAATTTGGAATAGCGATGAAGAAATACGAATACAGAATCATATTCACAAACTCCGATCTTATAGTCCTATTAATACAGAATTCTATTTCTATATGTTTTATTATTATAAAATTAAAGAACATATTAGTGGAAAAGGAATTGGTATACAAGGATTATCTTCAAATCAACTTCATTCAATCATAATACCTTTACCCTCCTTATCAGAACAAAAGAGAATAGCCGATAAGGTAACTCAGCTATTCTCTCTACTTGATTATATTTTGGATTCTTTATAATGGATTCTGGCCGTTCTTATTTTGTAAGGACGGCTATTTTTTTACCAAGTCACGACTTTATCTACTATTGCTTTTTGCTCGCTTGCTGTTTTGCGAAGATAAATACGTGTTGTTTCAATGCTTTCGTGCCCCATAAGGTCGGCAAGCAGGGCAATATCATTGTATTTTTCCAAAAAGTTTTTCGCAAATCTGTGACGGAATGAGTGTGGATATACTACCTTTTTATCAAGCCCGTACTTCTCGGCATAGTTCTTTAGCTGTTGAGAAATACCTCGTGCAGTGATTCGCTCCCCAAAACGGTTCAGAAACAAGTATCCGGATGATCTACCGTTTGTTTGAAGCCATTCGAGAGTCTCTTCACGAAGCTTCTTAGGAATATATAGTCTCCTAAGCTTTCCACCTTTAGAATAAAGATCAAAATAACCCGCTTCAACATGTTCAATCTTGATCCTTATCAGCTCACTTACTCTGGCACCGGTAGCGCAAAGATACCACACTACAAAGTACCATTCCATATTCTGATCCTTTTTAAGCTGCTGCTTCATGAACTTGTAATCAGCGTTGCTTATGACATTTTCCAAAAAGTTCTTCTGCTGTACTTTAACGGCTTTTATATGCAAGTTTTCCTTGCCAAGATAAGTAAGGTACTTATTCATTGCCTGTATACGAAGATTAACTGTTTTGGGTTTAAAATTTTCCATCAAGTAGCCTTTGTAAGCAAGAAGGTTTCTTTTGGAAATACCTTCATAATGTCCCTCATAATATCTGACCGTCCAGAGATACACATCAACGGTATTGTCAGACAGGTTAGTCCTTCTCAGAAAGGCTTCAAATGTTTTGTCCGTCATTTTTCTGACTCCCTTGTTATAAAATTTCTGCGAAATTCCTTGCAGTTATATTATAACAATGTGTAGAAGCCTCTTATTATGAGAAGATTGGTGACGATACCTATTGTATAGACGAAGAAATACCGTTTGAATTACCGGATAATTGGAGTTTGTGTAGATTACAAGCCTGTTGTATAAAAGAAATAAAGCGAGGAAAGTCTCCTAAGTATGCCGATAATAGTAATACTCTCGTTTTTGCACAAAAGTGCAACACAAAATATGATGGTATCAATCTTGGATTATCGCTCTATCTCGATAAAACTACTTTACTCAAATATTCTGAGGAAGAATATCTTCAAGACTTGGATATCATTATCAATTCTACCGGTACGGGTACTTTAGGAAGAGTGGGAATTTACAGAGTTGCAGACAATATACGAGAATTACCGATTGTTCCTGACTCCCATGTTACTGTCATTAGAACATACAGATATGTCCATCCTGAGTATATGTACTATTATCTAAAATCAATTCAAACAAAACTTGAAAAAATGGGAGAGGGTTCTACAAATCAAAAAGAATTAAAACCAGCTACCCTAAAAGAATTATTGATTCCTATTCCCTCGATTGAAGAACAAAAACGTATTGTTGAGTGTGTAAAATTGACATTCAATAAACTAAGCTATATAGAACATCAGTTCAATTGAGCATATTTTCAATATTTTGAAGTATTTGCAATACACTTTTGCATTTCTCTACTATAAGCTTTTGTTCTGCTAATGTGGGCACGGGGATAATATAGTTACATACATATTCTTTTGAAACACGCTGTTGTCCTACTGCTCCAGAAAATGTCTGTATGCCACCTTGGATAAATGTATCCGTTTTTACAATATACAATAAGAATTCAGATAATATCGTATTGATATACGGTCTTAGTATGAACAGTTCAGTTGTCCCTGCACCGTATCCATTGCAAAGACCACTCAGAACAACAGATTTGCGGTTTTCAAAACATGGTGTTATTTTTGCAAAACATACATCATTTTCCGCAAAGTGAGTAAATCCTTTCTTAACTTCTATCCATTTCCGCTGTTCTGTTTCAAACTGATTTGAATATCCATCATGAATTAGGGACATAGGTATAAAAGATACATGCGTGTTATCATCGATATGATTTTTGGGATTGATAATGCAAGCACTTGAAAGCCGCATCCATTCCCACCCATCAGGTATATCAAATGGCAATTCATCTTCGATACAAGTTATTGTATCACCTACCTTCTCATAATAAGAGTTATCATCACCCTTAAATATAACAGAATCCCGCTTGTCAGGCTTGATTTTGCCTTGTTTAATGAGTTTCTGCTTC
>JBGVAQ010000071.1:0-4236 GCA_045224775.1 Acutalibacteraceae bacterium
TAAACAATAAATTCAAATAAGGAAAAGGAGATAGATAACTATGGCTATCAAAATCATTGAAAACGAAAACGGTACTGTTACCGAAAAGACAAGCAGAGAAGCAAATCAAAAGACAGTGCATCCGGAAAAAACGCACTGCCTTTCTGATACTTGTTCTGTTAATTTCGGTTGATGAAAAAACAATACTTCCCTTACGGATCCTTGTAGGTAATTGAACTCGCTTTACCCAAAGCATCTCTTGTTGTTTCGGGTAATTCATTGTAGCTTTCCTGTTTACCGATAAATATCACATCCGCGTTTTTTGCGTCAATATAACCGACTGTTATGGTTTCGGGGAAGGTAATGCTGCTGAAATTCCTGTATGGTTTTTCTGTGGTCGATTCGTATGCCCCCGTGTCTTCGCCTAAATCGCCTTGATCATAATGGAATGCACTACAGCCAAGACACTTCACACCGTAGGGGATAACAAGATCCTTTACAGAAACATAATAAAAGGCTTCCCTGTCTACAGCCAGAAGTCCTTCAGGCAGTTCAAGCTCCGTTATTCCCGTACAGCCGTAGAAAGCCTTCTCTCTGATCATCGTGATACCCTTTGGAATAACTACTTTTGAAAGTCCCGTGCATTCGTAGAATGCGGCCTCACCTATGTTTCTCAATGTATCGGGAAGAGTAACATCGGAAATGCCCTGACAACCCGTGAAGGCTTCCGAACCGATATACTTTACATGGCTGCCCATGTTGAGGGTAATGATCTTGCTGCAATTCGCAAAAGCTCTGTTTTCTATCCTGAAGGTGGAGTCGGGTATACTGATCGTTCCGGTCAGATTTTCACATCCGACAAAAGCTGCGGCACCAATAACTGTAACGCCGCTTCCGATCTTGACGTCAGTCAGTTCCTTGCAGTTATTGAAAGCATATGCACCTATGTATCTAACGCTGTCAGGAATAGTAATGCTTGTCAAATTTGTACCTGTAAAAGCATAGTTGCCTATGCAGGTCACGCTTTCGGGTATAACTATGCTTGTCAGGTCTTCTCGATTTCTGAAAGCGTTACCGCCGATCTTTTTGACCGTATCGGGTATCCGGTAGCCGTCAACAGATTTTGACCTTGGGAATGCGATCAGCTCCGTTTTATCCTTATTAAATAATACGCCGTCAACAGAGCAATAGTATTGGTTGTTTTCACCTACTTTTATTTCGGTAAGATTGTCAACATGGTCAAATCCCCAACCGTCACTGCTTACGCCCCACGTGTCTGTATAAATCTCGTAACCGGGTTCAGGCAGACCAATATCACACAGAGAATCCGGAAGAATAATTGTTGAGAATCCTTTTATATGGGTGGTGCGTGCATCTGAGGAGCCGATCGTACTAAAAGCCAGTTCGGCAATACATCTGGTACCACCTTTGATCATTAGTTGATCATCTTCCTTGTACCGCCAATCACAATACACTTTATTCTTATATCCGTCGACATCATTATCAAGACCTGACTGTGCACCTACCTTTGTGACACTGTCAGGAATAACAAGATCGTCTGTATTGGGTCCCTGAAATGCAAGTCGACCTATCCATTCCACGCTGTCAGGAATAACGACCCCCGCAAGAGCATTTTCTTGCGCTTCCTTTTTAACTTCGTATTGTTTTAATTCTTCTTCATATTTATCGTTTATAACCATTTTCCCATCGGAATCTAAGGTGTATGATATAGGAATAAATTGAGGACCAAGAATATCCAAGGATCTAAAGGCACCTTCTGCAATTACCTTTGTACCGTCCTTGATGCTGATACCCGGATCATCGTAATCGTCGCATTTATAGGCATAATAAACATTTCCTATATAAACGTTTCCGTCCGGTTGTGATTCATACCATTTAGTACCATCTAAAGCATGGTAACCTATCTGTATCAGTCCGTCATGAAGTTCAATGTTTTCAATGTCCGGACAATACTCAAAAGCATCCTCGTCGATATATTTTACCGTATCCGGAACTTTAATACCCGTGATGGGCTTGGTTTCTTTCTGATCCGGGGTGCTTATGTTTCCGGAACCATCTTGTACACCGTCAACAAGCTGCTGTAATGATCCTATGATTGTGACTTTCATACCGTCTATGGTTGATGGTATTTCGACCATACCGCCCTCTCCGCGATAACCGGTTATGGCAATACAGTCCTCATCAATTGCACAGTAATCAAAGTCAGACAAAGTATCATCAATGACAGTCGACTGTTCGGTTGATGATTCCGGTACAGAGGTCGTTTCGGTATTCTGAGTTTCGGAGGAATCAGCTTTTGTTGTGTCGGAAGTACGGGAGGAATTGGCTTTTGTTGTACCGGAAGTATCGGAGGAATTACATCCTGATATACACAGTATAGCCAGCAGTACCGACAGACCGGCAGAGATTAGTTTTTTCTTCTTTTTCATTTATAGATCCCCTTTCACAGATAGTTACACAAGATATCATTAAATAATGCTATACACATTATATATATATTGTCAAGTCTTTTTTGTTCAGATTATCTTTGTCCAACCCCCTCAGTCAGCACACAGGCGAACAGCGTACTCGAACTGTTCTCGCTTGAGGGCGGTATAATGAACTTCTTTATGGTTTCTGTCGGTGCGTATATTCTGATGATTAAACCGCCGCAAGTGCTGAAAAACCTTGTGACAGCGTAAAAACAGGCAAAGAAAAAGTACTGCCGAAGCAGTCCGGAAAGATGTGTTTAATAAGCTAAAATAGGATTTACAAAAGCATTATATCAAATCTCTAATAACTTCAAAGTATTTTTCATCTTCATTTTCAAAAATTTCTTCACCCTCAACCATATATGCTTGAAGTAAATAGTTTTTGGCGTTATCAAGACTATCTGTTTCAAAGAAGCATTCACCTATACGCACAAGAACAAATGGATTGCCTATTCCTTTTGGACATTTAAGTGCCTCCTGAAACATATTGAGAGCCTGATTATAATTTTCGAGATAAAACAGAGCATCACCTATGGCAGTATATACCCAAGTAGAAGCTTCGTAATAATATTTGGGTTCAGGTATCAAATTCAAGGCTTGAGTATACTTTTCTATTGCATCTTCATACTGCTCCAAATCAGTCAAATCGTCCCCCTGCTCACACAATTTCTGAATTATGTTGTAAGTTTTATCATCCATACTCATATAAATATACCTCCATAAATTCAAATTTTAGAACTAACTGCAATTTGATTATAGCACAGAGCAACACAAAAAGACAATATCTTTTCAAAAAAATAAATGGGACTTCAAGTCCCACAAGGAGTTGATTAAATTTGATAAAAGTTGAACTGACAAAGAATGTCGTTAATCAGCGTGGCGGCGGTCTGTTCGGATTGAAGCCGATACAGTTGATCTTTGCGGCAGTTGCCGTTGTGGTCGGCGGTCTGACGGTACTGTGGCTTATGCAGTACGGTCTGTCGATTGACCTTATCGGTTGGATAGTCTTTATCGAAATGACTGTTATTATCGGTCTTGGCGTGGTGCGTCCGGGAGGGAAAAACCTTTTTTCTTTCCTGCTGTCATCATTAAAGCCCGATACAAGATACTATTGTCGGGAGGAGGAAGAATTTGACAATGTTCTTTTGGAAGAAAAATAAGATAAATAAAAAGTTTCTCGGTGCAAAACCAGTCAGTATCCCGAATACGGCACAGAAAACTATACCTTTTCAGGAGGCTTATGAAAACGGTCTTTTCCTGAACCATGACGGCAGCTACAGCCTGATATTCAGCTTTGAGAATATCGACTATTCGCTGTACCGTGACGAAGAAAAGCAGGAGATCTACAAGAAATATACTCAGCTCATCAATACGATACCGACGGATATTCATTTTCAGGAATTTCTGATGAATACCGATATTGATACGGGAACGCTGACTGAAACTCTGCTTTCGGCTTCTTACGATTATCCTCAAATATCGGACGATTACAACAGCATAATGAACGGTGTTATTTCGGGCAGTACATCATCGGGAGCGAAGAAAATAATGTTGATGGCAATGTCATATAAGCCGAAGGGAAATATCGACAATGCAAATGTGCTGTTCAAGTATTATCAGGACTTACAGCAGTTGTTTCAGAGTCTCGGCTCAACAACACATCAGCTTCCTCCCGAACAGGTCTTTGAGGTGCTGTATAAATTCTATCATCAGTTTTCGGGTGTGCAGGTTATGCTCCCGAAAAACGCTTACGGAAACAGAATAA
>JBGVAQ010000072.1:0-7613 GCA_045224775.1 Acutalibacteraceae bacterium
AGCAGTTTTTATGGCGTGTGTAAAGATGATAGAATTTATTGGAAACTGTACAATTTTAATAGTGTTAACAATACTCTTGTTTCTGCATACGGATTTGAAAATATATTGCTTTTGTTCCATTTTCGTTTTTGTTGTTATGGTTTTTAAATACAAGACAAAACAAAAAAGCATCGGCAGATCGTTTTTTGTAAGCTGACGATCGGCTTTTATTTTTTCTCTTATTATTGAATTTTCACAGTTGATTTTATGTCTTGGTACATTTCAGATTTCAGATATTGTTTATAATACATTGGGCGAAATAATCGGCGGTCTGTTTTATCTTGTAGGTTGGGGTGTTTTTCATTTGATAAAAAATGATTAATTATTATATAATGAGCTTTTATATGTCAGAATGATTTTTTGCAGGAAGGATGTGATAACTTTGGAATTTTTTAACATAGATGAAAATGAGTTAGCAAACTATATTAAAGAGATATCATCCGGAAACGAAGAGGCTCTTGAAGAGTTTTATAATACATATGGAAGAGCAATCCTTGCTTTGATATTTTCTGTTGTAAGATCAAACGATTCTGCGGAAGAGGTACTTCAGGATGTTATGATGGCCATTGTTAACCGTAATACAGACAGGTCTGTCCGGAATGCGAAATACTGGTTATTAAAGGTTATACAGGACATTTCAAAGAAAAAAGCTATGGAGGATGCTTTACTCCGGTCAGAACTTTTAGCAGAAAATGAGGATATATCATACAATTCTAATATATCGGAAAAAATTGAAAATGGCATTGATCAGATAGATGCATTGAAATATCTTGATGAGTTGGAACAGCAATGTGTTATAATGTGTGTGTTCTGGCGTCTGAAGCTTACGCAGGTTGCTGAGGTAATGGGAATGCCTTATAAAAGGGTAAGATTTGTATATTATTATGCCATTAAAAAGCTCAGAAAATATTATGAAAAAAGGAATGATAATGTATGAATAAAAATGAAGTAAAAAACAAGCTTTTTGATGATGTTTCCCACATGGAATTGCCGCCGATATCTGAAAAAGTTCGTCAGGCTGTGCGTGAGCAGAAGCAGAAAAATACTGAAACTTTAAACGATACTTTTAATACAGAAACTTCACATAAAATCATAAATATTAAATTTATTTTTGCCGCAGCAATTTTAATTCTGGCAGTTTCAGTGCCTGTTATTGTTTTTGTTATAAATAATTCAGTTTCTGTCAAGCCGGTTCATAATCCGGTACAGGACAGCAGCAAAATTTCCGCTTTATCAGAAAGTGAAACAACAAGTACAGCAGACAGCGAAAACGTACTTGAGCATATAAAATCAGAGCAGTTATATGGAGAGGTGGGACTGTCGTACAGAAGTGAAAAGTATCTGGAAAAGATGCTTATTACTTACTCTGAATCAAGCACTGTTTATGAGGACGATAATTATATCTATAACTTTGATTCTCAGGGCAGACTTGTAGAAATGCTTAATATATCACCTTATAAGAAATCTGACAAATCTGTTTCTGAGCAGGAGATATTAAATAAAGCAAAAGAATTGCTTGAAAAGTATTATCCCTATTGGGAAGAAGATACCTACAGTATAAAGGTTGAAGAGAATGAGGATTGTAATCCGGCATGGATTGTTTGTTTTACAAAGACGAATGAAGGTATTACAAAGGAAAAAATCATAATGTCATTTGTTGAATCCGGTGATATAAAAAGTGTAATAATAACAGGAACAGATGAAAATGTCGGTAAAATATCAAATGCAGAGGCTGTTGATATTACACTTAAAGAGATCAGAAGCGGAAAATATAATATCAGTTCATTCAGAAATGAAGACGTTGAAATAACGGTGAATATAAAGGAAATTGACGGTCAGCAATATTATTATGTTATTGTTTCCAATATACCTTTTGGAGATAATATTATGACGAAAGGACTGATAGGAATTGTAAATGCAGAAACGGGAGATGTGCGTGTAGTAGAATAGATATAGTTTAAGAATCAGAGATTTTGATTGATTTTTTTGGATGATTTCTTTTTCTTGGGTTCAGGCAGTTCATCTGCCATAGCATCAAATAATCTGCATAAGAAATCTTTGTCGTCTGTATTCTGAACGGACAGCATTTCCTTTGCACCATCATAAGGAAGCTCTTTTATTGCATCGGGCATAAGCTTTTGTGCGGTGGCTGTCGGTTTTACAAGCAGTCTGTTGTCATAAATACCGCCGATTATTTTTCCTTTATAGTAAAGGATATATTCTCCCATCATTGCTCTGTATGATATATCATTCAGGTCGGATAATTGTTCAAGAATGAAGTCTAAATATTCCTTGCTTGAAGCCATTCTACACACTCCTTTTAAGATTAATCAGAATTTGTACTCCATAGGAGTAAATCTCAGACCATTCACCACTTGTTCAGCATCCGTATCTGTAAAGCCGAGTTTGTGATAAATCGGAATAGCATAAGGAGATGAATTTATTGTTATCCGATTTGACTTGCATTCAGACACTACAGTTTGAAACAGCTTTCTTCCGATACCTTTTCCCTGATATTTGCCATCAACAAAAAACAAAGCAATATGTGTTCCTTCGCTTCTTGTAGCAATTACACCAATCAACTTTTCCGAAACAAAAGTACCATACAGACAGAGCATAGATATATAATCTTTATTGTGTATGCTTTTATAGAATTCTTCGATACCTTCTTCAGAATAATCAGGTGATTCATATTCTTTGAACACTTTCCAAACTAAATTTAATGCAAGTTCAGTTTCAAAATCTTTAAGTTTTCTGATGTTATAATTCATATTCAATATATAACCTCCCGATTGATAAGTTCTAATTTAACATTAATTTTCCGCAACCGATATTAACTATCGTTATTTTAAAGTTCTATGTAATAAGGACAGATGTTCTCGAAATGTCCGTCCTTCATTCTGAATCCCTTAGGTATAACGCCCAACTGTCTGAGTCCTATTTTTTCATAAAGATGTCTGGCGTGAATATTTGTTTCAACAACGGCATTGAACTGTAATATTTGAAACCCGATTTCTTTTGCTTTATATATACAGTCCCTAACAAGTTTTTCACCGATGTGCTGTCCCCGGCAGGAAGATGAAACTGCATAACTTGCGTTGCATATATGTCCGCATCGTCCGACATTATTCGGATGAAGAATGTACAGACCTACAACATTGCCGCTTTCATCAGCGGCTACACCGCAATAACTCTGAGATGAGAAAAATTCTTCTCCTGTTTTATCATCTAACAATTCTTCCTGCGGAAATGCAATTCCCTCATCAACTATTTCATTCCAGATATCTATCATTTGTCTTAAATCATCTATGGTATATTTTCTTATTTGCATTTTGTATTCTCCCGAATTTTAAATTATTTTACAATCAAAGATAAATTTATTATATCACACTCAAATAAAAAAGACTATATTTTTTCAGAAATCAGACAGAAAAAGGAATGCCTGAGTTTTTTATTTTACTTACAGACATTTTGCGTAAAAGCTATAAAAAACTTGAAATATTCCACAAGTGGAATTACAATATATTAAACGAGTGGAATATAGGATGGTGCCATGTTAAAACATGTAATGATGCTTTCAAAAATGTACAGACAGTTGGAGGAATTGAAGTATGAAAATTCTGGTGATTAATGGCAGTCCAAAAGGAAAAAGAAGTAATACTTATAAACTTACAGACGCATTTATAAATGGTATTTCCGGAAAAACAGAAACGGAGTGCGATGAGATAATTGTCATGGATAAAAATATCGGTACTTGTCTGGGATGCTTCGGATGCTGGAATAAAACTCCCGGAGTCTGTGTTATAAAAGACGATATGAAAGAAGTTCTTGGTAAAATACTCTGGGCTGATATTGTTATATGGTCATTCGGACTTTATTACTTCAATGTTCCCGGCAAAATGAAAATATTGATCGACCGTCAGCTTCCCTTGCATTGCCGTTTATGGTCAGCGAGAGCGAAAGCGGCGGACATCCGATGAGATTTGATATGACCGGAAAGCGCCATGTTATCATCTCTACTTGTGGTTTCTATACCGCAGAGGGTAACTATAGTTCTGTCGATGCCATGTTCGATCATTTTCTTGGAAAAGATAATTATGAAAAGATCTATTGCGGTCAGGGTGAATTATTCAGGGTTGATGCACTGCATAACCGTACAGATGAATATCTCGGTTATGTCAGACAAGCCGGTGAGGACTTTGTTACAAATGGCATAAGCAGTCAGACAAGGGAGCATCTGAATGAATTGCTGTTTTCCAGAGAAACTTTTGAAACAATGGCAGATGCCAGCTGGGGAGTTTCTAAAGAAACAGGTGAAAAAGAGGATGAAACATATATTTTCACAAAACAAATGGCTTCCATGTACAATAAAGCGTCATATAAGGGCAGAGATATCGTTCTTGAAATGTGTTATACCGACAAGGAAAAGACCTATCAGATCATAATGAAAAAAGACGGTTATGAAGTCAGAAAAGATAATTTTCTTTCTGCGACAACGAAAATAATCACGCCTTTCTCTGTCTGGACGGATATTGCTGAAGGAAAAACAGGCGGTGCTGAGGCTATGATGAAAAAGCTTTACCGTGTAGAAGGCGATTTTGATACCATGCTGAACTGGGAAAAATATTTCGGTTCCGGCGGCACAAAGCAAAAGCCTGACAAAAACACTGACGAGCCAAAAACCAAAGGAACAAATCTGATGCTGACTCTTATTCCTTGGATCACTTTCTGGATAGCCGCATCCATAGACAGCTATGTTGGCAGTTTTATTTCAATAGGTGTATGTGCCCTGATGGGACTTCTGTTTTTCCGTTTCAGAAGAACAATTTATGATGTTATTTCAGACACAGCAGTTGTCAGTTTTTCTATAACGGCGCTTCTTCTGACTGAATCTATCAGATTTGTTTTGCCCGGCTCATATCTTGCATTTGGTATTATGTGGATTTTATCGTGTCTTACAAAAATACCTCTTACGGCATGGTATTCCATGAACAGCTACAACGGAGAAAGTGCATTGAAAAACCCGCTGTTTGTACAAACAAATCGTATTCTGACTCTTGCATGGGGAATTTTATATATCATCACAAGTGTATGGACATTTTTCCTTATGGGTACGCCGGTTTCTCCCTATCTTGCGATCATCAATAATGTGATGCCGATACTTATGGGCATTTTTACAAAATGGTTTCAGAATTGGTATCCGGCACATTATGCTTCAAAGTAAATTTAAAATATCGAAAATATTATAAAAAGCCTTGTCAGAACTGTCGTTTTAAGTTATAATATAGTAGTGGTTTAGACACTCGTTTATTTGAATACGGAGGAATTGTAATATGATATTTGGTTATTGCAGAATTTCTACAAGCAGACAAAATATTGAAAGACAAATCAGGAATATTGAGAAAGCATATCCTGAAGCTGTAATTAAGCAAGAAGTGTACACCGGAACAAAAACGGATGGCAGAAAGGTTTTTGAACAGCTTTTGAAAATCGTCAGGTCGGGTGATACGATTGTTTTTGACAGCGTATCGAGAATGAGCCGTAATGCTGAAATTGGCTTTCAGGTATATCAGGAATTGTATGATAAGGGCATTGAGCTTGTTTTCCTGAAAGAGCCGCATATCAATACTGAAACATACAAAAAGGCTTTGTCAAATAATATCGCTATGACCGGAACGAAAACAGATATTATTCTGAAAGCTATCAATGAGTATCTGATGGAGCTTGCCAAAGAGCAGATTATTATAGCATTTGAACAATCCGAAAAAGAAGTATCTGACCTCCACCAAAGGACAAAAGAGGGTATTGAAACTGCAAGGCGAAAAGGCAAGCAGATTGGTCGCAAACAAGGTGCTGCCATTACAACGAAAAAGAGCATAAAAGCAAAACAGGATATTTTGAAGTTTTCAAGGGACTTTAACGGGACTTTGACTGATGTGGACTGTATGCGTATGATCGGCATTGCAAGAAACACTTATTACAGATATAAAGCAGAATTAAAAATCTCACTCAGCAAATAGAACAACCTCTCCGAAAGCAGTTTTAAAAAGCTTTCAGAGAGGTTTATTGTTTTATATGTACGATAAAGTGCACATATAAACATAAAATAATTTTGAATTTTTTATCACATTGTGATATAATAACGAATAGCATTATAATTGGCTTTCGTACTATGTAGTATTATATGCTTTAGGCGAAAATTCTGAATAAGGTGATTTTATGTCAGCAACCAATGAGTATATAGATAAAATAAAAAGTGTTCTTCAGAGTAAAAAGAATGCGGATGTTTACATATTGAATGATAAGCTAACCTTGTCCGTTTTTGCGGTGCTTGAACAAAGCCTGAAAAATGTTCGGCATATCTATCTTATCATCAGAGGAAAGTCACAGCTTCCAAAAGATGAAGTTGCAAGGGAATTTGAAATGAATCCCAATGATACTCTTTACAATGAATATGATATAGTCGAAAAAAATGAACTTACACATTTTGCTAAAGCAAAGACTATGCACGATTTCATTTCAAAAAATGTCGAGATCCGCAGGCTTAGTCCTCGTGCCAATGTCGGCTTAAACATCTTGATTATTGACGATGATTTTATGATTACCGGCACTACTTCTCTTGAACTGAATGAGCGTAGGTCTGAACAAAGAATAGAATTCAACTCAGTAATAAGCGAAGATATGGACAAATCGCAGATAATCAGGTTTAAGAATGAATTTGAGAGAATTTGGCTATCAGAACAGATAACCTATGATTTTAAGGATGAGGTTTTGAATAGTCTTGCCTATGTATACAAAGAGCATAGTCCGGAGTTTGCATACTATTTCACATTAAATCAGCTTTATGGCGATAAAATAGATGAGTCGGTTCAACGATTTGAAAAAGATAATGCAGGATTCAAAGACAGTGTTATCTGGAATATGCTTTTTGATTTCCAAAAAGAAGCTGTCCGCTATGCTATTGAAAAAATCAATCGGTATAATGGCTGTATAATTGCAGATAGTGTAGGTCTTGGTAAAACATTTGAAGCATTAGCAGTTATGAAGTATTTTTCAGACAGACAGGACAATATTCTCGTATTAACGCCTGCAAAGCTATATAATAACTGGGACACTTATCGTGACAATGATTATGAGGATAATCCGCTTGCAGATGATGTTATAAAATACAAAGTAATGTGTCATACAGACTTATCAAGGTATTCAGGAATATCAAGGAGTGGGTATGATCTTGCAAGATTTGATTGGAGCAGATTTGACCTTATTGTTATTGACGAATCGCATAATTTCAGAAACCGTACAGAAAAGGAAGAAAGCGAAACCCGTTATCAAAGATTGCTTGAAACGGTTGTTAAAAAGAAAACACATACAAAGGTTTTACTGCTTTCTGCTACTCCTGTAAATAACAGCCTGACAGATCTGAAAAACCAAATAACTCTTATAACGGGCGATAACGATGATGCTTATGAAAAAGAAGGTATTGAAAGTATTGGTCAGACACTCCGAAAAGCATCAGCTATTTTCAACGCTTGGGAAAAGCAAGGCTATTCAAGCAAAGAGGAGCTTTATGATTC
>JBGVAQ010000073.1:0-3468 GCA_045224775.1 Acutalibacteraceae bacterium
ACGGTGTACCTAAAAAAGGCGTTAATCCTGAGGATATAGAGGCCGCTATGGAAACCTGTGAAGACAATAAGGATGCTGAATGCAAGGATGCCGAGGAAGAAGAGCAGGATATAACAATAGCATATGCAGATCCGACTGCAGCGATTGAGAACGATGCTATAGATGCCGATCCGACAAAATTTTACGGCAGTACCGAAATAGAGGATAATTCCGAAGAATAAAATTTTTGTAATATGACAGCTATGATCCCATCTTTATGAGGGATACTCCGATAAAAGTCATTTACATCTTTTTTAGCAAAAATTCGCTGTATTTTTATGAAACAGCAGGAGGAAAATTCAATGAAAGCTATTACAAGTGATGATAAAACAAAGCTCAAAGCATCAAAGTCAGGCAGGTCTAAGAAAAATCGTGGTATGAAGCCTACATTCAGACTTGCATTTTTAGGACTTCTTACGGCTGTAATGTTTATTATGGCATTCACACCGCTGGGATATCTCAAAACAGGATTTCTCAGCATAACATTTATGACGATACCTGTAATTATTGCCGCAATAGTTCTTACTCCGCTTGATGCGGCTGTTGTGGGAGGCATATTCGGACTTACAAGCTTTATTCAGGCTGTTACGGGAGCAAGTGCACTTACAAATGCACTGTTTCAGGTAAGCCCGCTGTTTACGATAATACTTTGTTTTGTACCCCGTATACTCGAGGGTTTTCTGGGGGGACTTCTTTTCCGCACAATAAGCCGTTTTGACAAGACAAAGCTTGTATCATATGCAGCAACAAGCCTTGCAGTACCGCTTATGAATACGGTGTTCTTTATGAGCACACTGTTCATTTTCTTCTATAATTCCGAACCTATAAGGAAAATAGCTGAAAGTAAGGGTGCTGAGAATGTTTTCACACTTCTGTTTGCAATGGCAGGAGTAAATGCTGTACTTGAAGCAGTCATATGCTTTATTATCGGTACGGCAATAACAAAGACTCTTTCGGTTATCATCAAAAAAACAAAGCTTTGATAAATTATTTCGGGTACGGTCTGTTTATGAAGCAGCCGTACCTTTTTATATTTGTTGTACAATAACACAAATATAAGATTGAAAAATCGTACAGATTGTGTTATCATGTTAATGATATTTTTTACAGAAAGGAACTCTTTGACATGGCGAAGAACAAAAAAAGCAAAAAAGAACTTGAAAGGGAAAGACAGCGTAAGAAAACTATAATGATATGCTCAATTGCTGGTGCGGTGGTAGCTGTTATAGCTATCATACTTGTTATAGTTCTTATCGCTCAGAACAACGGCAAATCCAACGATAACCAAACAACATCAAGTACCCCCGCATCGTCAGCTGTAAGCAAATCGGATACATCTGTATCCAAGGCATCAGATTCTGCACCTGAGCTTTCAGATCCGCTCGACAATTCAAAAGAATATATTGCCGAGATCAATGTAAAGGATTACGGAAAAATAACCGTAAAGCTTGACCAGAAGTCTGCGCCGAGAACTGCAAAGAACTTTGTTGACCTTGCAAACTCCGGATTTTATGACGGTCTTACTTTCCACAGGATAATGAACGGATTTATGATGCAGGGCGGCGATCCTAAGGGAAACGGTACGGGCGGTTCTGAAAACAAGATATACGGTGAATTCACTGAAAACGGCTTTAATAATCCGCTTTCGCATACAAAAGGCGCTATCTCAATGGCAAGAAACTCCTATGACATGAACAGTGCAAGCTCACAGTTCTTTATAGTACAGGACAGCAAAGCAGTTCCTTCACTTGATGGAAAATATGCATGTTTCGGTTATGTTACCGAAGGACTTGACCTTGTTGACAAGATATGTGCTGATGCAAAGCCTACAGACAACAACGGTACTATTCCCAAAGACCAGCAGCCCATTATTGAGTCTATAAAAATCATTGTAAATTAATGTGGAATTTGGAAAGTGGAATTGTCCTGACTTCAAGATCATAACTCTGAATTAAAATAAAAATGTGCCGGAAACATAAGGTCGTTTCCGGCACATTTTTTATTTTTGATTATTCATTGACAATATTCTTATCAAAGAGTTTGTACTGGGATTTTCCGTGTCGTTTTACATAGTAGAGCATCTGGTCGGCTCTGTTGAGTGCAAGCTCAAACTCTTCTTTTGAACCGCCCATAAACGGCGCTATGCCGATGGAACACGATATTTTTTTCTCCTCCGGTATGCATATATCTTTTTTTAGCTTGGCTCTGATTTTCTCTACAAAACCGTCGCTTATTTCTTTATATATACGTGCTGCAAAATCAACGCCGTCCTGTGCAGTCTTATTATACAGCAGGACTATGAACTCGTCACCGCCGTATCTTACGGCAAGACCGCTTCCCTGTGACATACGTTTTACAAGCTTTGCGAATGTAACAAGTACAAGGTCGCCTATCTCGTGTCCGAATGTATCGTTATAGTACTTGAAGTTATCAAGGTCGATATAAAGAAGCACATTGTTCCTGATATTTCCCTGTGCACATATTATTTCTGCCTGACGGCTGAAACCGCTTCGGTTCGTTATACCTGTAAGATGGTCGGTAATAGCAGACTGTTCAAGCTTCTGGTTCATACGTTCTATCATAAGCCTGTTGTCTATTCTTCGCATCATTTCACAGAACTGACTGAATGCGAATTTTAATATCATAAGGTCATCGCCGTTAAGCAGTACACGGCTGTTTATAGTACGCCGCTTTACCCTTACATATGCAAGCAGAACTGTTTCTGTTCCCGATTCCTCCATCATGGGTATTCCTATCATCGTCATTATGGGTTTATTATTAAAGAATTTCATTATGGGAAGGAACTGATTAAAGTTCTTGTCTGTACGGTTAGAGAGAAATGCCTGTCTGTATGTGCGGAAGAAATCGAATATCGTGTCAAATGCTTCATCTGTTAAATCTAAATTCTCATCATCAAGCATGGATTCACGCTTATTGTTCACACGGCGGAGTATTATTATATCATCTATACTGTAGCTGTTCTTTATTACAGCGGCGGTATTGAAATAAAGGTCCTCAGTGGACATATTCTCACGGCTTATAGCCTCCTGTAAAACAGTAAGGAATTTTATATCCTTTTCACGTTTATCAAGCTTCATTTCTGATGCGGCATGGCGTGTTATCTGTCTTATCTTATCAAGCGGCAGGTTATCTTCCTTTTTCATTATAGGCTCTGTATTGCGTGTATGATGTTCCTTGAAATAGATAAGTCTTTGCTTTTTGCGTTCAAGCTGTTCCTGCTCACAGAAATGTATGCCTTCGTTTATAGCCTTCTCTGCTTCATCGTACATACCCTGTTTAAGATACAATTCGGAAAGCTCTGTATAATATACAGGCATAGCAAAGAAAAGTGAGCTGTGAGATGTTTTTGCTCTCTCTTCGACTTTTGCAAACTGGTTGAGACTAAGCTCATAATTGCCCTCATAATTA
>JBGVAQ010000074.1:0-4158 GCA_045224775.1 Acutalibacteraceae bacterium
GTTATGGACGAAACGCATACAATAATCGGCTGCGGAGCCGGAGCCGTAACAAAGCTGAAAAAACCTTTTTCGGAGGAGCTTGAACGAATATTTAACTACAAATACCCGTATGAATATATTAACGGATTCAGTGAGATGCTGAAACGGAAGGAAAGGGTGAGAGAGTTTTATGCTGAACTGGCTTAATACATATCGCAGATATGCCTGTGATATAAACAGGATAAACCGTGAAGCAAAGGAAAATCCGGAGGATCTTGTTCTGACTGCGGAAAAGATATTCCGCAATGATCTCAGGATGATAGCAAACAGGATAACGGATATCCCTGTAAAACGTCATATTGTGCTTTTGTCGGGACCGTCAAGCAGCGGAAAAACTACCTGCGGAAAAAAGCTTGCAGAGGAATTTGAGATAAACGGGTGCAGTCCTGTACTGATATCTCTTGATGATTTTTATAAGGGACTTGAATTTGTTGACCGTCTGCCAAACGGCAAACCGGATTTTGAGTCTGTAAGTGCGCTTGATACCGATCTTATGAAAAAATGTCTTGCAGATATAGCCGGAACAGGTGAAACAGACATACCCGTATATGATTTTTCAAACAGCCGCAGGAGTGATAAGGTAAGACATATAAAGCTTGAAAACAACGCTGTAGTTATAGTCGAGGGCATACACGCACTGAATCCTATTTTTGAGCATATGGTTCCGAGGGAAAATATGAGCAGGATATATGTCAGCGTAAAGCAGGGCATAAAGGATAACGAGGATCACGTTCTTGATGACCGTGAGATAAGATGTATCAGACGTATCGTGCGTGACAGCAAGTTCAGGAACACCAATGCAGGATATGTACTTGATATGTGGAAAGAAGTTCTTGACGGTGAGATGAAATATATACGCCCCTATCGTTATATGAGTGATTTCACGGTAAATACCATACACATCTATGAGCCGTGCGTACTCAAAAAGCCTGCGCTTGAGATGCTTTCTCTTATAGAAAAGTCCTCACCGCTCTATCCTGCCGCAAGCCGTCTGATAAGCTCGCTTGAACGCTTTGAGGATATAGATGAGACACTTGTTCCTAAAAATTCACTGATAAGAGAATTTTTAGGCGGAGGCAGTTATGTGTACTGATCGTGTTATAAACGGCAAAAAAGGCTCAATGATAGCATAAAAGCTTGATAAAAGCTATTGAAGAATTTGTATAATGATGTTATAATATCTAAAAACAAAAAATATGACGGGAGAGATGTGCTATGAGTATGTTAGAGGATCTGCTTCTGAATGCAAGATCTGCTGTCGGTAACGTAAGCGGAAAAGCAGGAAAAGTTATAGACAGGACAAAGCTTTTCTTTGCGGCATCTGATATAAAAGCCGAGCTTTCAAAGAAGTACCATATCCTTGGCCGTGTTTGTTATGAAGCAAACAAGACAGGTCAGAATTATGACAGCGGTATAAAACAGCTTCAGGAAGAAATAAAGGAGCTGAATGAACAGCTTGCAGCAGTCAATGAGATGCTCGAAAATACAAAAGAGAAAATAAAATGTCCCGAATGCTCGACCTATAACATAAGAGGGGCTGCATACTGCAATAAGTGCGGCAAAAAGCTTCCCGTAACAAAGCCGCTGAACGAGGATGAGTTCACAGAGGAAGAGCTTCTTTCATATGCGGAAGAAACTTTTGATGAAGAGCTTTGATGTAACGATAACGATAATAATTGCACCGTATAATATCTATGCGGTGCAATATTAATGACTTCAAAGAAGGGAAGTGCTCAAGTGTCAAAAACAAAAAAGGGCAACAGGTCACAGTCCTTTTTAAAGGGCGCAATGGTACTCGGCTCAAGTATGATCATAGTCAAGCTTATGGGTATGATATACAAAATACTTTTGTCGAACCAGTACGGCGGAGTTGGTACGGGACTTTTCAATTCGGCATATGCTCTGTATAACCCGCTTTTTATGCTTTCAACAGCAGGTTTCCCGATAGCTATATCAAGAATGGTATCCGAGAGCGTAACAAAAAAGAGGTACCGTGATGTAAAGCAGATACATAGGGTGTCTGTTCCTATTTTTGTTATTGCAGGCTGTCTGTGTTTTTTAGCAATGGTGCTCGGCAGCTTTATTTATATAAAGCTGATAAATGCCAATAATGCGATATTCGCAATGCTCTGCCTTTCACCGACAATATTCTTCGGCTGTCTTATGTCTATATACAGAGGATATTTTGAAGGCATGAGGAACATGGTGCCGACAGCAATATCAGAGATAATCGAGGCAACATGTAAACTGTTTTTAGGGCTTGCAGCTTCAATTCTGGTTACAAAGTACGGAATGGGACAGTTCGAAAAAACAGGCTATGTTTTCGGAATTAAATGTGCGAATCAGATAGAAGCCCAGTCAGCGGTAATACCTATAGCCATAGGCGCAGCGATAACAGGTATATCCCTCGGCTCGCTTTTCGGATTTATCTTCCTTTTTATACGCTATAAAAAGGGCGGCGATGGTATCACAGCCGAGGAACTGAGAAACTCTCCGAAGCCGAGAAGAGCAGGCACAACACTCCGCATAATGATAAAGACAGCTATCCCGATAGGCTTAGGCTCGATAATAATGAGTCTTGCCGATATGATAGACTCAACACTTGTACAGATAAGAATAAACAACATCATGCAGACAGATCCTCAAGCACTGCTTGATGTTTACGGCTCACTGATACCCGATAATGTTTATTACGCAAACGAAACACATACATTTCTTTACGGCTGCTACGGCATAGCACTTACGCTTATGATGCTTGTTACCGCTGTTACACAGGTTTTCGGTACTACTGCACTTCCGTCAGTTACGGCTGCATGGACAAGCGGAAATAAGATACAGCTTAAAAAGAGTATGGAAACAGTAATGAGAGTAACAACACTCGTAACTATACCGTCAGGAATAGGAATGTCAGTGCTTGCAGAGCCGCTTCTTTCTATGATATATCACGGCAGTACTGTTGCTGATGAAGTCGAGATAGGTTCAAAAGTCCTTACCGTAATGGGTATATCGGTAATATTCATAGCGACAAGCACACCGCTTTGCAGTATGCTTCAGGCAATAGGCAGAATGGATGTTCCGCTGAAACTTTTTGCTGTCGGTATGGCTATGAAAATAATCGTCAATTATGTACTTGTAGGCATACCCCAGATAAATATTCAGGGCGCAAATATCGGTTCAATAGTATGCTACGGCTTTGTAACGGTGGTCGCACTTTTTGTTATCTGCCGTGAAACCAAGATAATACCCGATTTTGTTTCCATATTCGTCAAACCGCTTCTTGCAGGACTTGTATGCGGAGCAGCAGCATATTTCTCTGAGATATTCTTTGATATGTTCTTTAAGCAGAGAATAGCAACGATACTTGCAGTAGTAACTGCGGTAATCGCATATATAATCGCACTGTTCATATTCAAGGCAATAAAGAGAGAGGATGTTCTCCAGATGCCGAAGGGAAATAAAATTGTAAAAATACTTGAAAAACGTAAGCTAATAGAGTAAAATAGTATATTGTTACGGTATTTGTACCGTATTCGGAAGGGGATCGGAAAAACGTGGATTTTGAGTTTAAAGAACACTATAATGTGAATGATCTTGTTGAAATAGTAAAGAAGCTTCGTGCGCCCGACGGCTGTCCTTGGGATAAGGTTCAGACGCACAAAACAATACGCAGTGACTTTATCGAGGAAGTCTATGAAGCGGTTGAAGCAATAGACGATGATGATAAAGAGCATCTCCGTGAAGAACTTGGCGATGTACTTTTACAGGTCGTATTTCACAGCGTTCTTGAAACAGAACAGAATAATTTCACGCTTGATGACGTTGCAGACGATGTCTGTCAGAAAATGATATTAAGGCATCCGCATGTATTCGGAAATGTAAAAGCCGATACTCCAGATGAAGTACTGAAAAACTGGGATCAGATAAAAATGCAGTCCAAATCCCAGGAGAATGCAAGCGAAGCAATGAAAAGTGTTTCAAAAACACTTCCTTCTCTTATGAGGAGCGAAAAGCTCTGGAAAAAAGCAGAGAGGGGCGGAGCAGGTCTTGAAAGTACAGATCAGGCATTTGAGCTTGTTCAGAAAAGACTTGATGCACTTAAAAACCTTGCAGCCGAAAACA
>JBGVAQ010000075.1:0-7303 GCA_045224775.1 Acutalibacteraceae bacterium
GCCTTTACACGGATAGTATATACTTCTGCGTATTTAGGTGTGATAGTAACGGTCTTTGTTGTGCTGTAGCTCTGAGCTGTTGTCCAGCTTGAAGCAGAAGTCTTCTTGTAATATACAGCATATTTTACTGTACCTGAACCGCCTGTTGAAGCACATGTTACCTTAACGCTGCTGCCCTTGTTTATTGATGTTGCAGAAACCTTTGAGGTATTTGTGAAAGTACTTGAAACTGATACAGAGTAATCAACACTGTCTATAGTTCCTTTTGAATCCTTAGCCTTTATGCGGATAGTATATACTTCTGCATACTTAGGTGTTACTGTAGCAGTAGTTGATGTGCTGTAATCCTTAGCTGTTGTCCAGCTTGAAGCAGAAGCCTTCTTGTAATATACAGCATACTGTACTGTACCCGAACCGCCTGTTGATGAACATGTTACCTTAACGCTGCTGCCGAGTGCGATAGACTTGGTAGAAACTGTTGAAGTATTTGAAAGCGGATCGGGACTTGTTGACTTATAGGTATAAGTTACTGTTGTAGTTGATGAGCCGAATGTACCTGTTGCATTTGCAGGAGTAGATGTAAGCTCATAGTTTGCAAATGTCTTTGCCTCTGTTTTGTATGTCTCGCCTGACATACCGGAAAGTGTTGCAGTTCCGAGAGTTGTGCCGTCAGTTGTAACATACATTACTTTTACCTTTGAAACTGTCTGAGCCTTGCCGTTCTTCATCCATACTTCGCCGGAAAGCTCATAACCGGGCTGTTCCTGAGCGGGTTCCTGAGGACCGTTAGCACCTGCTGTAAAGAGTACCTTTGCACTCTCCTGATCCGGAACTTCGCATACGAACCAGCCGTCACTTTCAGCTGTCATCTGCTTGCCGGGCCATTTGCCGAGAAGCTGTGTAGCTGTTGCGCCGTCACCGAGATAAGCATACATATATACACTTGCCCAGCCGTTTGCATTGTAGTAATGAACCTTAAGACCTGTCGGCTCAACATAGTTATACTTGAATGTAACTGTATTTGTGCCTGACTTAACTGTGCCTGAGCTGCTGTCTGACTTTGTGAGGTCTACTTCGTAGTCCTTTACATCCTTCGGTGATACGTTGTATGTAGAACCGATCTTAGCAGTTGTTGTGTCTGAATCAGCGATCTCAGAACCGCTTGCAGCGTCAACATACTTAACTGTTACATATGCATAGCTTGAAGTATCGAATGTATAATAGAATGTTACGCTTGCTTCTGTTTCGCTGAATTTACCTGTCTTGCTGCCCTCTGTCTTTGCAACTGTGAAGCCTTCCATTGAAAGAGGTGATGCTGTATAGCTGTCACCGATAAGACCTGAGAGAGTTTCTGTCTTTATTGTTGCGCCTGTGTCCTTATTGATATGAGTTACAACAACTCTGCCCTTCTTGCCTGAAGGCTCCTGACAAAGTATAGTACCGTTAGCGCCTGAGTTGAATGTTACCTTGCCGCCTGATACCTTGCATGTTGTACCGTCATAGAAGTTTGTGATCTCGCTGCCCTCGCCGAATACGCCGCTTACATCTATAGTGATGTCAGTGTTCGGAGAAGCGAACAATGTTACAACAACCTTATCGTCTATATCGCCCTTCTGATATGTTCTTGCGAATGTAAGACCTGTTGAAGCGCTGTAAGAAGATATAGTTGTATTTGCACCTGCACCTACTGCGAGGTGGTTGTTACGGAACTGACCGACCTTCTGCCAGTGAGAAAGTACTGACTTATCCATGCTGTCCCAGTTCATGAAAATTCTTGTCTGGTGACCTCCACCGAGATCCTTCATAGCCTTGGGATTAGTTTCATAAGGTCTGCCTGATTCATCACCGTAGTAGATCTGTACGCCGCCGGGACACATAAGCAGGAAAGAACCTGCAAAAATTCTGTCGCCGTTGATAAGTGTAGTATCGTGAGATGCAAGATATGTAAGTGCATTAAGTTCGGGATCTGTATTGATCTGACCTGCATATCTGTTGTATATTTCATCTACTGCGCCTGCGGAAGGAATAGCTGATGAACCTGCTGCAGGTGCAAACTCAAAGTTGATCATTGAATCGAATGCGCCTGATGTGAAGTACTGGCTCTTGCCGACTTTATGACCGAAATGCTCACCTGTCATCCAGAATTTATCTGTCCAGTTAGCGCCCGGTGCATTCGGATTGTTCTTTCTCCACTGTTCAAGAGCTGCAACGCACTTATCTTTAAGAAGTTTCCATGCAGATATCTCAACGTGCTTTGCTGTATCGCAGCGGAAGCCGTCAACGCCGAATTCGCTTACCCACTCAGCGAGCCATGTTGAAATATAACCTGAAACTGTGTCCTTTTTACCATCTTTATTATATTTAGCCTGTTTTGCAGAAAGTGTGCCTTCCTTGCCCCACTTTGTAACAAGTACCTGAGGAAGTTCTGTAGTAGCTGTGTCGCCTGTCTTGAAGTCAGGAAGACCTGCAAGAGAACCTTCTACTTCGCCCTGTCCCTGAGTATAACCGGGGAGACCGCAGCGGATCCAGTTCGGGCCCCACCACTTTGCCCATACAGAAGCGTCTGAATCGTAATTTACAAAGCCGTGATAAGTTTCATTGTTTACATTCTGATGTGAATAGTAGTAATCATCCCAACCGCTCTTGAGCTCACCGAAACCATACTCAGACATATCCTGAAGTGTGTTATAACCTGAGTGGTTCATAACGATATCCATTACGATACGTATGCCGTGTTCATGGGCAGTATCTACCATTGTCTTGAATTCTTCTTTTGTACCGAAGTTCTTGTCAGACTCTGTGTAGTCAAGAACATAGTAACCATGATATGAATAGTGTGCGAAGCTGTCGCCGTCGCCTGCAACGCAGTAGCCGTGAATCTGCTCGTAAGGAGCTGAAATCCAGATAGCGTTTACACCGAGGTCATTGAAATAGCCTTCATTAAGCTTCTTTGTAACACCTGCAAAGTCGCCGCCCTGGAATGCGCCTATGGTTTCATAGCTTACGTTCTGACCGTTTTTCTGACCTCTGCCGTAGCTGTGGTCATTAGAGGGATCACCGTTGCAGAAACGGTCTGTCAAAAGGAAGTAAACCGTTGCATTATCCCATGAAAAAACCGGTGCGTCACTTGAAGTAGTTGCTGCTTCTGCCGTAATATTGGCATCAGTCACAGCCGTACCGATTGCTGTACTCATAACTGCTGTTCCCGATAAAAGACAAGCAGCAGAAAGTACTGAACTCAGAAGCTTTTTGAAAAAGCTTTTACTTTTACTTGACATTTTGTTCCTTCTTTCTGTAATAAAATGTGAGACGGAATATCTCCGGACTCATAATGTCTTTTGTAAGAAAATGGACGTTTCGCATACATTTCTTACACTATGGCGAACAAAAATTCCCTGATTATCGACCTCCGTTTCTGCTGCAAGGATCTGAAATCTGTGATTAAAGCACAGTTCTTTAATTTAATATTACAACAAAGTTAACAGTTTGTAAATTATTTAAATGAAATTACTTTCTCACATCAGACTTTTTTGTATAGTCTGATAAAATCACGTACATCAATTAGTGCAATATTACTATGATATAAAAACAAGTTCAATGTATTTGTCAAAAACTAACACAGTGATAATACTATAAAAAACAGGTGCAGCACTCATTATGAGCGGCTGCACCTGTGATTTTTATTTAGCAGCCGCAGAACTACCGGTTAAGCATTTACTGTAAGTTTAATGTCCTTTGATACTACCTTACCCGTTACTGTATCCTTTACCTTTGTCCTTATAGTATAACCTGATGCATACTTAGGAGTTACCTTTACAGATGCTGTGCTGCTGAAAGAGCTTGCAGTTGACCATGAGCTTGAACTGTCTTTTTTGTAATAAACTGCATACTGATATGAACCCGAACCGGCTTCAGCCTTGCAGTTTACGGTGACAGTTGCACCCTTTTTGATACTTGCTGCTGAAATTGTGGAAATATTCTTTATTGCCGGCTTGACAGTTACTTTAAGATCTTTGTTTACGACCTTTCCTACCGAATCCTTTACCTTTACTCTTATTGTATATGTACCGGAATGAGCAGGTTTTACGGTAACGGTTGTACCGGTTTCGTAATCTCTTGCCTTTGTCCACTTTGACGCTGTTGAAAGCTTGTAATAGACTGCATACTGATATCCGCCCGAACCTGCTATTGCTGTACATGTTACCTTTACAGTCTGACCGAGAACGATAGTTGCGGGTGTCAGGGACGACGTATTTTTGAGTGCAGGCTTTACGGTTACTTTAAGGTCCTTATTTACTACCTTCTGATTTGAATCCTTTACCTTTACTCTTATATCATACTCGCCCGAATGAGCAGGCTTTAATGTAATGCTTGAACCTGTTGCATAATCTCTTGCCTTTGTCCATTTCTTTACAGTAGAGAGCTTATAATATACAGCATACTGATATCCGCCGGAACCGCCGCTTGCATTGCATGTAACCTTTACGGTATTGCCGAGATAGATAGTTGTCGGAGTTACAGAAGCACTGTTCACAAGCTTTGGTTTAACAGTTATATTTACATCCTTCTTGACAACAACATTACCATTGTCCTTGACATTCATTCTGATATTATATGTACCCGAATGAGCAGGTTTTATGCTGACCTTGCTTGTTG
Source organism: Acutalibacteraceae bacterium (assembly GCA_045224775.1). GTDB lineage: Bacteria > Bacillota > Clostridia > Oscillospirales > Acutalibacteraceae > UBA1213. The sequence continues at coordinate 4,657 of JBGVAQ010000075.1, forward strand.
TGCCGTAGGACTGTGCAGTTGTCCATTTTGATGCTGTTGAAAGCTTGTAGTAGAATGCATACTGATAAGGTGCTGTACCGCCGCTTGCAAGTCCCTGTACAGTAACCGATTGACCGAGAGTTATGTTATTGGTGGAAACTGTGGATTTGTTTTCAAGAGTAGAACCTGTAGCATTAAGTGTTGCATCAGCCTGTCCTACATAATCTGATGCAGTCTTGCACTTTATGCGTATTTTATGCGCTCCGACAGTATCGGGCTTGTATGTCACACTTGTTGAAGAGGAATAGTCCTTTATAGTCGTCCATGATGACGAATTAGGCTTCTGAACGTAATATGCAAACTGATAAGGTGATGCACCGCCCGAATAAACAGGTGTTACAGTTATGCTGTTACCTGCTGTTATAGAAGTTGAGCTTAATTTAACCTTGAGCGAAAGCGGCTCACTTATTGTAAGAACGGCCGATCTGAATGCCGAACTGCCCTTTGCATCAACGACTGTAGCACGGAAAGCGAATTTTCCTGCTGTTGTAGGAGAATAATTACATGTCGGGGATGAACTGTTTGAAACAATAGTTGTCCAGTTTGAAGTACCGTATGGAGTGCATGAAAAAGTATATTTATACGGTGTTGTTCCGCCTGTTGCATGTGCGGTTATCGCTGTGGACTGACCGATAGAGAAATTAGTAAGCGTTGCTGTCAGACTGACTTCAAGTGCCGCTGTACCTGCACCGTTTACTATATTGAAGCTCATTTCTTTTTTCTGACCTACATAAGATCCGATACCTGTTATTGTCACTGCAGCTGTTCCGACATTTACGTTATTTGAATATGTAAGATTATAGTCAGTACCCTTTACAAGCCGCTGACCGCTGCCGTCTGTTATTGTAACATCAGGGGTTATTGCCTTACCTGTATATGCCTGATCGGGTATAGCTGCAAAGCTGCATGCCGAGAACTGTTTTGCAATACCCTCTAGCTGAAAAGAAACGCCTATGCTTGCCGCATCTTTCAAATACATGGAAACTGTACAGACTCCCGGACCTATCGCATTAATTCTGCCATCAGAATACGAGAACGCACCCTTGTTTGACAGTGAAACGTTCACGTTTTTCGTACCGATAACTGCCGAATATGAAGGATATCCTGTATTTGTAGCATAAAATCTTGCGATTACACCTGAACCTACGCTTATAGGAGTGGGAGTATTAGTCGGATAAAATGAATATACATTATTGTTAAGAAGAGAGGTTTTTATTTTGATATCCTGATCGATAGTTATATTGCTCTGGGTTAAAACGCTGCTTGCGACTGTTGTAGGTGTTTTATTTGAAGCAAGTATGCACGCAAATTTCTTGTTTCCTTTTCCGATAATAACACCTATGCCTACAGATTTAAAGCCACTATCAAGAAGAATACCGTTTGATTCACTTTTAGACTTGGCATCCGTAAGGAAGTTCTTTACATTAACTATATCATAACCAATTATCTGACCTGCATCTGTAGCATTCGTTACATAACTGAGACCATCCTTACCATTAGGGCATGTTTTTGAAGCATATACAGAGATTTCTGCTGCTCTCAGCATAGCGGATTCAAGACTGTCCTTATCGAACACCCATTCCGACTTACCTTTTTCACGTCTGTACTGATTACAAAGGTCAAGCAGTTCCTGTGCAGACTTATAACTTCTTGTTACGTCCAGTACCGTAATTTCCGTTATGATATCCGCCGCAGAAGCAACTGTACCTCCGATTGCCGACATTCCGACAAGCAGTGCCAATGTCAGAATTATACCAATAATTTTTTCAAAGCTTCGTTTTCTCATAATTGAAGCACCCCTTTCCGTTTCTGTTATATTTATTATATCATACTTTATACGTTTTTTCAATAAACTGCACACAAAATCATCATGCTTGCGTAAATAATTATGCATAACGCACTGAAAATTTAAGAATTTTTGCGTAATTTTTCGGACATTATTCTTATCAAAAAAAACAGTGCGGCATACCGAAGTATGCCGCACCAAAAATTTCAGGGGTTATTTAATGGGGATTATTTAACTTCAACTGCCACATAAGCTGTTGCTGTCTTGGAAGAATCATCCTTAGCAGTAACTCTTATGCTGTAGTTACCATTTGAAGGAAGCTTTATTGAAGCCTTAGCAGTTGTGCTGTAAGACTTAGCTGTTGTCCAGCTTGAAGAACCTATCTTCATGTAGCTGAACTGATACTGTACTGTACCTGTTGCATAAGAAGGTGTAGCTGTTACTGTAACGCTGTTGCCGAGTGTTACGGAAGATGAGTTTGCCTTAAGTGTTACATTGAGTACCTTGTTTACTGTAACAGTAAATGCCTTCTTAACTATAGTACCTGCGCCGTCCTTTACCTTTACGCTTACATCATACTTGCCTGTATGTTTCGGAGTGAAAGTTACGGAAGTATTTGTCTTGTAAGCCTGTGCCTGTGTCCATTCGGAAGCAGATGCCTGCTTGTACCATACTGCGTATGTCTTTGTACCTGTACCGCCTGTTGAAGCACATGTAACTGTAACGGACTTGCCTATGTTGATGCTTGTTGCAGAGATAGTGGAAGTATTGGCAAGAGCGCCGGATTTAACAGTAACGGTGAATGCCTTCTTAACGATTGTG
>JBGVAQ010000076.1:0-6833 GCA_045224775.1 Acutalibacteraceae bacterium
ATTATTTTTGATGCAGGCATAGCCGGAACATGAAGAAGCTTAGCACCCATAGGCGTTATCATTTTACCTGTACCCTGAAAATCAAGACCTGCATGTGCATCTTTCATTTCGGTGATCGCAAGCAGCTTTTTCATAACATCGGTAGGCGCAAGCAACGTATTAAGCTCATAAGGACTGATCTTTCCCCAAAGTGCAAGAAGATCATCATAAGTAACAGTGCCGCTTGTTGCAGAGTTTATAACTTCGGCTGAATTGCTGTTTCCGTCACCGTTAATTATGACATCAACAGCATCAAGAAGCTGCTGTCTTGCTATGTAAGCACCTATCTGCCTGAGAGTGACAGTAAAAAGATCAAGACGCTGATATTTTATTGCCTCATATGAAGCAACGAGCATTCTTCCTCTTTTTATGAGCTTAACAAGATTTTCGTTTGTTCTGACATAGGTTTCAGGAAGAGAAGCACCTTCAAGCACGGGCTTGAGTGACTTTTCATCATCGGTAGGTGAAGAAACGACAGAACGGTAATCCATACCGTTAATAACCGTTTTAGCGGCAACGATATCCGAAAGATGATCTGCGTTTTCCATACCTATTGCAACAGCTCTTGAAACATACTCAGGAAAAAGAGCAGCTGAATTTGAAGTTTCAAAGAACTTCTGAACGCTATCTGAATGTGAACCGCCGACCTTGATATCATATCTTTTGAGCTGACGCTGGAAAGCGTCAAGACCATCAAGGGAAGTTCCCTTATAATTTTCCGACGGATCAAGCTCCTCAAGAATTTCTGTAAGAGATCTGCCGCTGTTGTACATACCCTTTTCAAGTTTTATAGAATCATAAAATGCCATATTAAAAACCTCCTGAATATTAAAGAATAAAGCCGACAACATTAGCTGTCGAATCGAAATCAACAACGAGATATTCTCTGCCGTTTGTACTGTCAGCCACGACCTTGCTGTTTGCAGCAGCCGCAAGCTTTGAATAACCGAGAGAAATACTTCCCGTACTTGGCATCTGCACATAGCCTTTGATCTGTACAGCCGCATAGCCGTTTCTCACGCTTTTGCAGATACCGCAGAAAGCACCGCTTGTTACAGCAGTCACCTTACCGTTGGCGCTTATTGAAACAGGCTTGCCTGCCGCAACACCGCTTGCAGCCTCAAAAGTAACTATTCCCTCGTCATAACCGTTAAAAGATACATTCATATTTATTTCCTCCTCAGATATTTTTGTAAAGTGTATTGTTGTTTGCAGCCCTGTTATTTTCTCTGAAAAGCTGCGGTTTCATAGGCATTTTGTCTGCCGCTTTAGCTTCAAGAGAATTTCTGAATTCGTCAAGCTGCTTTACGGAAAGTGCCTTTGTGATCTTATCAAGAGTATCCCTGCCAAGCTTTGGTATAACAAGCGAAGCAAGGGCATTTACATTCTTGACAAGTACAGATCTGTAATAATCCCCGTCCAAAGCCTTTTCCTGAAGACTTTCAAGACGTTTTGCAAGCTCCTGCAATTCCTCAGCGGAAAAACTCTGTTCGGTATTGCTGAAAAGCTTTTTTTCAATATCCATGTTATCAGCTCCTTTAAAAGTATTTTTTGTTTCAGCCTTATTTGAAAGGCATTTTACAACTCCGGCAGCCTTCTGAGCCGGTACGGCAACGAATGACCATTCATAAGCATCCGAAGGCTCATCAAGAGTAACAAAGCATTTATGACCGTTGTATTTTCTGCCCTTGATATGCTCACAAACGGATATATCCTGACCGCATACCGAGCATATTCTTTTGCCAACCGAGCAGCCGACACTTACCTCTTTTTTTATACCGCTGTCAAGTGCAAGTATAAGTTCACTGCTCTGTTCGCTCTTAGGGACATATGCTTTTGCATACAGTCTTTTGTACATTCTGCCGTCAGAAGTAAGCTTTCCCTCGACAGTTTCAACCTTACAGCTGAATATTCTTGCCGTCTGATTGAGCGATTTCGGATCATGGTCGGCAATACCCGTAACACCGACAAACAGTTCCGCAAGCTTTTCAAGTGCCTGATCGGAAAATCTCTCTCCATCCCTGTCTATCTCGTTGTCACAAAGTACAACAGGAAAAACATATACTTCATTTTCTTTAAGTTCACGTCTTGTATATTTGTTTATCTGTTCAAGCTCGCTTTTAAGCGGCATTCCACAGATATCATTCATATCATCAATTCCTTTCTGTAATCAAATTTTCAGCCTGTGCATTAAGAAGCTTAGCTTTGGCAAGCTCGACTTCATCCTGCAAATTGATATTATCCCATTCTATTGAATAGCTGCACATTTTACCGTTAAGCTTTAAATACATGTCACATATGCGTCTGATACAGGGTTCCATACGTTTTCTGTAATATTCAAGCTCACTTGTAAGGATATCGGCCTGCTGAGCAGACATTCTTTCGGTAGATGACCATGACAGACCAAGCAGAAACGGCGGAACAGAAAGCTTTGAAACTATCTGTTCAAGAAGAAGTCTTACAGGCACCTGACTGTCAGGTATCTGATTATCCGCACCTATGACGCTTACGCTTACATCACCTACAGAAACGAAATCTCTGGGCTGAGTGCTGTTCATAGCCTTGCTCCATTCGGAAGCGATCTGCTGAGCACGTTCCTTTGAAAAGCTCCTGTCACTTTCGGAAGGCTTGTAAGATACCGCAAATCTGACATTTCCCACTCTGTCCCAGTTAGTGCCGATTGCAGTGAATATTTTTCCGATGATATCACATACAAAGGGCAGTCCCCTGAGTACAGAATTACCGTATATTCTGCCGGGTTCATTAAGGATAGTGCCGCATATAACAAGTGACGGATATTTCACCTCGCACCTGTTCCCCTGACTGTCACATGATATTATTCTTATATCAAGCGGATTGTCACCCATTCCAAGTTCAACATCATCAAGTGAAGCATTGTAAAGAGCGGCGATGTTTGTTCCGGTTTTGTCAAGGACAATTTCTCCTATAGCCGTACCATAAGTAATGAGCTGATCAAGAAATATACTTAAAAAGCTGTCGATACCGCTTTGCAGACCGTTTACATTCACATTCCTCAGAAAATAATTGATATCATCCTCCTTATCTTTGTCACCGCATTTAATGACAAAGCCTCCCGCAAGCCTGACAAGCTTGCATACAGCCGCATCTATTACAGGTACGTTTTCCCTGAGAGATTTGTAAAGTCTGTGCTCGGCACGGATATTACCCTTATTAAGAAACATACCGAGAGATGCAGAATAATTTCTTCCTGCTGTCTGCACAAGCTTTTCATCACTTTTGCGGTTGTTACGCTTAAAAAGACTCATAAATTAAAATCACCTCACAATCATCTCTGAGCGGCAAAAACAAAAAATCCGCCGTCAGAATCATTAAGAACAGTAGAAACAAAATAGCGTATATCATCCATAGAGTGATCATTTTCCTTGACAGGACGATCATTCCCACCGCTTTCCCAGCGGTAAAGTCCGAATTCCCTTATACTGTCGCCGCAAGATCTGCAAATACGTATCGAGCCCTCTTTAAGAGCCGTACTTGTCTGTCTTATTCCGTCAAGCACATTATTTTTTGCAGATACTACTTTGTATTTTCCGTGCCGCCTGATAACTTCTATAAAGCTTGCAGCCGAAGGATCGACTACTATTTTTGAAATATCCCTGTCCCCTGCAAGCTCGCATAAGCCTGTATAATGTTCCTCGTCAGTTCTTGACATACCCTCTTTTTTAGAGCTGTAGTAATACTCTCCTATCCTGTACCAGCACCCGTCAAAAAGTCCCCATAGGCCAAAGGAGGATGGATTTACCGTACCGTAATCACACGAAATGACATATTGTTCCGCATAACCGTCAGGGATATCGAAAAGCATTTTATCATCTGACATAAACGGATAAACAAGCCCTTCGCTTGCAGTCCATTTTCCCAAAACGAATCTGTCATAGAAGCTGCCCGAATACAGTTTTTTGTATCGTTCAAGCATTTTCTTTGAAAGAGAGGGATTATCTTCCATAACGAAATGGAGGTAGTAGATATTTTTTTCCTTTGTTTTCTTTACCCACTCCCTGCAAAACCAGTGCTGAGGATATTCGGGATTACAGTTGAACCACAGCTTAGAACCTTCAACAGAACATCTTGCAAGAGCCTGTTCGACGAATGACCTCGGCATAAGAGCCGCCTCATCAAAAAGTACGCCGCAGAGAGTAATGCCCTGTATAAGAGCCGCCGAACTTTCATCACGTCCGCCGAAAAGATAGAAAGTATTTTTTCTTTCGCCGGAATAAACAATAAAGATATTTGATGAAAGCTTTTCCTGAACACGAAAGCCAAGCTCACGCAGGATATTAAGCAGAGGTGACGCAACATTTCTTTTAACAGAGCGGATAGTTTTACCGCAAATAGCGAAACTTCCGCCGTCAAAGCTGAACATAGCCCAGCTTATAAAAGAAACGCTCATGCATAAAGTTTTTCCGCTTCTTACAGCACCGTCACAGATAATACCGTCATAGGAAGAAGTTTTTCTTTTAGGCGACCACCAGCTCAGAACATCAAGCTGTTTTTCAGAAAACGCTTTAAAGCTCATAAATCCTCCTGCCCTTCATTATCAGAGATATCCCTGTCAGCAATACCGCCGACAAGAGCATTATAAAAATCAGACGTACCCTTTTTGCTGCCTGAGGAATGAGTTTCAAGCTTTTCAAGAGCTTTTATTCTGTCAAAGAATTTTATCTCCAAAGCTCCCTCCTTAGGTCTTTTTATCTCAGCGACATTAAAAAGACTACATCCATTTTGCAGTTCAGCAAGAGGATCAGCAGCGAAGAGAAGCTTTACAGCCCCATCGACACTCCCGAAAGCAAGCCTTTCATATCCCGAAACAGCACTTTTATCGGTAAGAGAAAGATGCTTTTCAAAAAGTCTTTCTATCTCCGAACAGATATCATCTCTTGCAAGCAAAGCCGTACCCGACTTTTCGGGCTTATCAAATCCCGACTCCCTTGCAGCATCAAAGGCATTGCCGAAATACAGATAAGCGGCACAGAAATTTCTTTCTTTTGCGCTCAGCTTTTTCTGTTTACTTTCCAATTATTAAAACCTCCTTTCATATACCCATGAAAAACAACAAAAATTCGACCTCAAAAGGTCGAATAATAAAAATATTTCTAAAATTTTTTTAATTTTCCCCATTGGTTGACAATCATATCGTATTGTGATATCATAAAGCCATAGCAAATATACATACATATACATATACATAATGAAAGGAAAGTGTGTGTAATAATGAATAACCAGAATATGGATCAGCAGCAGACACCACAGCAGGCAGCGCCTCAGCCGATGCCGCAGCAGCAGTATGTTCAGGCTGTACAGAAAAAGGCTTTCGCAATTAACAATGACATGATGGGCATAATTTCATGTACAAGCGGAATGATAAGCTTCGGACTTGGAATCCTGTCAGCAATAATGTCAAACAGTGTATACGGAATAGAAACAGCAAGTTATGTAGGCAGCAAATACTTTACAGGCGTATATGGATTCAGTCCTGTAGTAGGTTTTATCTTAAATATATTTGCACTCGTACTCGGAGTATTTGCTGTTCTCCTTGCATTAAAGGCAGGCAACGACAGAATACGTTCAGGTATGCCAAGAGGAACAATAGCAACACTCGGACTTGTTTTCGGTATAGCAGGCGCATTCATATGCTTTATCGCATTGTTCTTCACAAGCTGCAGCATGTGTTCAAACTGCAGTATGATACCCAAAAATTAAAAGTCAGACAGCATAACAGCGTTCGCATCAGCGGACGCTGTTTTTATTCGACAAATTGCATAAAAGTTAGTTTTTGTTTAAAAAAAGGATGTCAATAAACATAATTGACAATACAATCAATATTTGGTAATATAATCAAGCATTTATAAATATAAATAACCGAAAGGAAAGTGTTTATAATTATGGATAATCAGAATTTCAATCAGGATCAGATGCCCACTCAGCAGCAGATGCCCTATCAGCCTCAGATGCCCTATCAGCCTCAGATGCCCCAGCAGCCGAAAAAGCCGCTTTTCGACAATGACATGCTCGGAATCATCTCATGTATCGGCGGCGTATCAGGTTTAGGTCTCGGCTTACTCTCAGCAATACTTTCTGACAACACTTATGGTATGCTCAGTTCAGCAACAAACAACGCTACAGTAAAGAGTGCCGAAGCTCTTGCAGGAGTGAACATTCAGGGCGGTATCAGTCCTGTATTTTCACTGATACTCTGCATAGTTGCTCTGATACTCTGCATAGGCTCAGTACTTCTTGCTATCAAAGTCAATGCAGACAATGCCCGTGCAGGCAAACCCAAAGGAACTATTCCCACACTCGGACTTATATTCGGCTGTGCAGGCTTCATAGTATGCGTTGTAGCACTGTTCATAACAAGCTGCTCAACATGCTCATACTGCTCTATCGAAAATGCGGTAAACAAGACAACAACACCTTCACAAAACAGCTTAAGCAGACTGTTCTGATAAGTATTATGTGAACACAAAGAAATTGGCGGTCAGCAACTGATCGCCAATTTTTATACTTAAAAACAAAGGACTGATAAGTATGATGCCATATCTCTATATATTAGGTAAACCCCTACCAATGTACGGGCTGAGCGTACTTGTAGGCATTATAATATCCGGCATACTCGTATACAAAACAACAAGAAAACGCCGTGACTACAGCAAGATATATCTGATAAACATACCGCTGGTATCGACAATAGGTGCTTTTCTCGGAGCACACCTTGTTTATGCGATAACACGTATAGATGTACTGACATACGCATT
>JBGVAQ010000077.1:0-5804 GCA_045224775.1 Acutalibacteraceae bacterium
TGCGGCTTTTAGTTTGCGGTCAGAACCGCATATCAAGCGGAGACGGAGGGATTCGAACCCTCGAGCCCGTTAGGGCTAACGCATTTCGAGTGCGCCCCGTTATGACCACTTCGATACGTCTCCATAACATTTATATTTTACAGGATTTCGCTGAGCTTGTCAATAGAAAATTTTTATTTTTACTGATAAAAAAACAGACACAGCATAAAAAGCTGAGTCTGTTTTCTGAATTATGCATTATGCATTATGAATTATGAATTATGAATTGAAGTAAATGCTGTACCATACGAGGAAAACATATATCGTCCATATTTTACGGCTGTTGTCATCCTTGCCCGTAAAATGCTCGTCAAGATAGGAAACGATAAGGTCTGTATTGAAGAATTTCTTAGCTGTTTCAGATGTGAACATTTCCTTTACAACATCATAGTATTTCTTATCTCTGAGCCATACTCTTGTCGGAACAGGGAAGCCAAGTTTTTCCTTTTGTGCGGTAGCCTTCGGCAGATGTCTGAGTGCAGCCTGACGCATAGCATATTTTGTTGTGCCGTGTGCTATGCGGTATTTTGTGGGGATTGTTCTTGCAACTTCAAATACCTTTCTGTCAAGGAAGGGAACTCTCAGTTCAAGAGAGTTTGCCATACTCATTCTGTCGGCTTTGAGAAGGATATCTCCTACCATCCATAGATTTATGTCGAGATACTGCATTTTAGTTACATCGTCATAGCTCTTTACCCTGCTATAGTATTTTTTGCAGAGATCCTGTGGACGTGTTACGATAGAAGGATCTTTAAGGATACTTCTTTTTTCTTCATCGTCATACATGAATGCATTGCCGATGAATTTATCCTCAGTTTTGCGTGCGCCTCTGAGGATATAGCCTCTGCCTTTGATATGCGGCCATTTTTTAGCCTTTCTTGCAAGTGCATATCTGAGTTTCTGGGGAACGAGTTTCTGATATGTTTTGAAAACGTGTGGTTCGTTGTAGATGGTATAGCCGCCGAAAAGCTCGTCTGCGCCCTCACCTGAAAGCACGACCTTTACATACTGGCTTGCAAGCTTTGATACAAAGTACAAAGCGATACAGGACGGATCTGCAAGCGGCTGATCCATATGGTACTGTACTTTCGGAACGGCTTCCCAGAATTCTTCCGAACCGATAAGATGTGTATGATGTTCAACGCCTATTTCCTTTGAGAGATTTTCAGCCCAGCTTATTTCGTTGTAATGTTCACCGAAATCGAATCCTACAGTAAAGGTTTTCTGATCGGCAAAATAAGTTGAAACATAGCTTGAATCAACACCGCTTGAAAGGAAACAGCCGACTTCAACATCGCTTATCTTATGAGTATTTACGGAGTCCTCAAAAGCCGCCTCTATTTTGTCAACAGCTTCATTTATGGTAAGTTTTTCATCAGGTTCAAAAGTAGCCTCGAAATACCTTGTTGTAGTCACCTTTCCGTCACGGAAGTACATAAAATGACCTGGGAGCAGACAATATATTCCCTCGAAGAAAGTTTCGGGCGGAACTACATACTGGAATGAAAGATAGTTATCAAGAGCCTTATAGTTGAATTTTTTCTTGTAACCGGGATATTGAAGTATGCTTTTTATTTCGGAGCCGTATATGAGCTGACCGTCGATAACAGCATAATGCATAGGCTTTATTCCGAAGAAATCCCTTGCGATAAATACAGAGCCGTCATTTTTGTTATATATGGCAAATCCGAACATACCTCTGAGTTTCATCAGCATTTTTTCGCCCCATTGTTCAAATGAGTGAATGAGAACTTCGGAGTCGGTTTTTGTATAGAAGCTGTGACCGAGTTTTATAAGCTCATCTCTTAGCTCACGGTAGTTGTATATTTCGCCGTTGAACATAAGAACAAGGCTTTTATCCTCGTTATAAATAGGCTGATGACCGTTGTCAAGGTCTATTATGCTAAGACGGCGGAAACCCATTGATATACCGTTGTCCTTATAATAGCCTACACTGTCAGGTCCTCTGTGAGTAATGACATCAGTCATATTTTCGAGTACCTTGTCCCTTTCTGACACACTTCCTGTAAAACCGCATAAACCACACATAATTAACGCCCCTTTTTATTCCTTTTGCTGCTTTAGCAGCTTAAATTCCTTGATAAAATATTACCATAATTTAATGCTGTTTTCAACAAAATTGAAAACAGCATTAGTATAAATACTCTTTACATCGCATTAATATTATGTGCAATTTTTAAAAAAATATCATATTAGTAGGGAAGTTCTTGAAAGTCGATAAGTTCCCAGCCGTTTGTGTTGAAATTGAGTATAGAACCGCAAAGCGTACAGCGGGCAATTTTTGGAGAAATTTCTGTCCCGCATGACGGACAAATGCCGTTTCCGAAATCGGAAGATACTGTATTGAGCGGTCTTCTGAACGTAAGAAGGAGATTACAGGGACTATTTATCGCAGCATTATAGGCATTCCTGAAAACTGTACATTGCAGATATGCACTTATTTTTTCGTATGTATCATCGGCAGTATATTCGGTAAGCTTTATGATATCAGCAGAGAAATCCGATATGTCATACTGTGAGGTGACAGGTATTTTTTGCTGTATAAGTGCGCTGTGTCTGCTGAAAAGTTCTTCTGACTCTAATGCTTTCAATACATCTGTATCGTCCTTGCAGCTTGCCATGACTATTTTAACAGCAGTATTTTCTGCGTACATAAGGAACTGTGCAGTATTGAAATACGGATCATTCTTTTGTATTTCAGCAGATATTTCATCTGAAACATCCTGCGGCTGATTAAGATTTGCTTTATAGCTTGATGATGATGAGGTACTGCTGCTATTAGAATTTTTTTTCTTTTTTGCCTTTGCCGATGATATTGATGCTATTATTGCTAACGTAAATAATACTACGAAGAAACCGATAAAAGCAATTACCACCCATGTTCCCTGTTCGGGAGTAAGCTTGACAGATGATTTTGATGATTTTGATTTGCTTGAACGTATTTTTATATGATGTCTTATCCTTGCAAATACGGGAGATGAACATAAAAACATAGAAATAAAAATGACTGCCGAAAATAAAAGTACTCTCAACTTCCTGACCTTTTTCATTGTATAACTCCTTTGCAAATATCATATATCTCAGTATGTAAGATCATCAAAATCCGAAAGCTCCCAGCCGTTTGTATTGAATTTTGCAATACCGCCGCATTGGGGACAGCGTGAAAGGTCGGGGGAAATGTCTGCGCCGCATGATGCACATATACCGTCAGTGAATGACGATGATTTTGTTCCGATTTTTCTTTTGAAAGTGAGAACTATGTCACATGGGGTATCAAGTTTTGTCTGTACGGAATTTCTTGAAACAGAGCATTTCAGATATACTGTTATTTCTTCCGTTTTGTTATGTGTATAATATTCGGTGATCGTCATTATATCTGCCGAAATACTTTTTATATCGTCTTGTGCAGATAATATATTTCCCTCACGCAAAAGCCTGTGATGCTTTTCAAAAAGCGTGGAGCATTCTGTTTCTTTGAGAAATTCCGTATCATGTCTGCTTGATGCCATTACAATTCTTTTAGTTGTATTTTCGGCAAATAACAGAAATTCCGTAACAGAAAAAGCAGGATCGTTTTTCTGTATTTTCTTTGCTGCCTTTTCGGAAATATCTTTTGGTGATTTCAGCTTGTAAGCATATTTTTTTCCGTATTTTTTCTTATTGCTTCCCACACCTGATCTGTCCATTATCCAGCGTACTGTTTTATATCCCATTAATATCAGAAATATGATAAAGACGATACATAAACCAATGAATGCTATACGAATTGATTCGGGGGAGGATTTATATTTGGAAGTATAGCTTCTTATAATGCGGTTCCTCACCACTCTTGCGCTTGCGGGAACGGAGTTCAAAAGAATTGAAACAAATATAGCTGCCGAAAATAATAATACTCTCAGCTTTCTAATTTTTTTCATGGCATCAGGCAACTCCTTCATTTTAATCTGTTGGTATTATACATCTTATAAGCGGATAATATGGGTGTGTATATCCGTGGTTTTCGTTTTGTATATCGCTGTTTTATGATTTTTTTACCCGAAAAAATAACCGCAGGACATGCGGTTATTTAAGGACAGATACGGTGAACTATTGGTTTTCGTCATCTTCCTTTGGTATCTCGGGATTTTCATTTTTGGCATGGTGGAATGTGGGGACTATCTGGGCAACGAGTCTTTCCACTTCATCCTTGTTGTTTTTCTGAGCAACATAATAAAGCTCCTTCATGCTTTCGAGAAAGCTTTCATTATCAAATTCTATCGGCTTGCCGATATATATTTTTTTGTTGTCAGTCTTTTTGATGCCTTCTTCGTTGAGAAGAAGTTCTTCATAAAGTTTTTCGCCGGGACGAAGACCTGTATATTCTATTTTTATATCCTCATAGGGCTTGTATCCCGAAAGACGTATAAGATTTTCGGCAAGCACACGTATTTTTACAGGTTCGCCCATATCGAGTATGAATATTTCTCCGCCTTTTGCAAGACTTCCTGCTGTAAGCACAAGGGAAACGGCTTCGGGGATAGTCATAAAGAAACGTATTATTTCGGGATGGGTGACAGTGACAGGACCGCCGGTTCTTATTTGCTCTTTAAAGAGAGGTATTACAGAACCGTTTGAGCCTAAAACATTTCCGAAACGTACAGCGACGAAATTAGTATTGCTTTTTTTGCCCATCATCTGTATTATCATTTCGCATATGCGTTTTGAAGCCCCCATTACATTTGTAGGATTTACAGCCTTGTCTGTAGATATCTGCACGAAATTTTTAACGTGATATTTGTCGGCTGTTTCGGCAAGTTTCAGTGTACCGAAAACATTGTTTTTAATAGCTTCTTCGGGATTGGTTTCCATCAGCGGCACATGCTTGTGAGCAGCGGCATGGAATACAACGTCAATATTTTTTGTTCTGAAAATATGTTCGAGCTTTTTCTTGTCACGGACGGATGCTATCTGTACTTCAAATGAAAGATCGGAACCGTGTTTTCTTATAAGCTCCTGCTGTATGTCGTAGGCATTGTTTTCGTATATGTCGAGAATTATAAGGTGCTTTGGTTTCAGCCTTGCTATCTGTCTGCAAAGCTCCGAACCGATAGAACCTCCGCCGCCTGTTACAAGAACTGTCTGACCGATGATATATTTTCCGTATTTTTCTGTATCGAATACAACAGGCTCTCTGCCCAGCAGGTCTTCGACTTCAACCTGACGTATTGATGACGTTATCGGAACACCGGAAGTCATAAGGTTATAGATATTCGGGATTATCTTGACTTCAAGATGTGTGTCGGCACAGGCATCAAGTATTCTTTTTTTGTCTGTTATGCTTATCTGGGATATCGTGAATAGTATGACTTCGATATCATTCTTTTTGCAAAGTTCGGCTATCTCATAGGTAGTGCCTTCGACTTTTACGCCGGAAATGCGTCTGTGAAGCTTTTCCTTGTCATCATCGACTATACAGACAGGGATATATTCATTGCCGGGAGTTTTTGAAAGCTCACTGAGAACAGACAATGCGCCTTCGCCGGCACCTATTATCATAAGCCGTTTTTTAGCTTTGCCGGCTAAGTTCCGTCTTTCGAGAATTTTGTTCAGACGATAGATTATCCTGAACAACATCACGAATAGGGTAGACATCAGAGCGAAGGTTATATATATTCTTGAGCCTGAATTGAGGTGATTATGTTCATTGCCTATTATCATCATACACGACATGAACACAAGGTTGGCTGACAGAGAAGCTATTGCCG
>JBGVAQ010000078.1:0-6833 GCA_045224775.1 Acutalibacteraceae bacterium
TTTCAGGGCAATAAAACAATATCAAGGAGGAATAAGCATGGCAAAAAAACAGGAAGTTAACTCAGCTGCAAATCAGCAGGGATGGGATTACATCAAAAACAAAACCAGAGAAATGAAAACCGAAATGATCATAATGAACATTGCCGTTGTAATATTAGGCTGTCTTATGATTACAATGCCTCAGCAGTTTGAAGCTTTTATCGGTCAGATACTCGGCGTTGTTCTGATGGTATGGGGCGCTATAAGGTGTTTTTCATTCATACGCCTTAAAAGCGAGGAAATGTTCGGTTCATTTGCTCTTGTTCAGGGTGCGGCAATGCTCAGCTTCGGCATATTCTTCATAACTCAGCCCGACCAGTTCCAAAATATACTCAAGCTGACAATAAATCTCAGTATCCTTATGATTGCCGTCCTTAAAGTGCAGAACGCAATAAACTATATGCGCCTTAAAATGAAATTCTGGTGGATACACCTGATAGTAGGACTGCTGCTTGCTGCATTCGGAATTATAGCTATAATCAACAGAGGTAATATGACTGTTGATCTTCTTTTCAGACTCATAGGAATTGCATTTGTAGTAAGCGGTATCTGGGATATCATATCCGTAATGATAATAACAAAAGCTATAAAGAAAGCTGCAAATACAGCCGATACTCAAAGCAAGCTTATTGATGCCGAAGCAGAAGAAACTCCAAAAAATAAAAAGGCTGAAAAGAAAGCAGATAAAAAGGCAGCCAAAAAAGCAAAAAATGAAGAAACAATAAGATTTGATGAAATAGACAATATCGACAAGCTCGATTAATATGATAAATAATTACTTACATCAAAACAGGTACGGTAAAATAAATCACCGTACCTGTTTTGTCATTGTTTATGTTTTTCTTTTTTTAAGGGTTTGATAACTACCCCTTCTAACCTCGGCATAATTACCTCTGAAGTATCCTTACTATGCTCACGCCTGGTAAGTTCCTCGTAAAAAACATAGAGCGTCTGAACCCCGTTTTCAAGAATAAAGTAATGTCTTATGTACGGCACAAGCAGCGAAAGCATTGCCAGCAAAAGCAGAAGTACGCCTATGGTATGATAGAACAGTATCAGTATAAAGACAGACATTGTAAGCAGTGCAAACAATATCATCACCAGAAGATGTATAAGTCTTTCATGCTGCCAGAATCCTATCTCCACAAGAAGTTCTTTTTTCAGCAAAGGGATATTTTCTATCTCACTTTCATTTTCAAGAAGTTCCTGAAGCTCCTTCATATATGCTTTCAGCTTGTTTCCCATAATTCATCGCCTTGATTCTTTATTTATTTTTCTTTCCATAACGTATTCTTTACATACAAAACCGTTGCCGATGTCATTATCAACGGCTCTTGTTTTGTTGAAGCCAAGATGCTCGTAAACATTGATCGCGAAGCTGTTGTTTCTTTCAACATTAAGTTTGATTTTTTTGATATGTCCAAAACCGCTTTCGTCATTTCTGAACACATTCTCGAAACGCTCTATCATTTTTTTTGCAAGTCCCTGTCTTCTGTACTCAGGCTTTATATAAAGCCTTGAGATAAAAACATAGTCACTGCACACTTTATAGCACATATAGCCTGCAAAATTATCATCTGAAAAAAGCATATAATAGATATATCCTTCAGACATTTGTCTTCTGAGAGCTTCCCGTGAATGATATTTCTCCAGCATATAGCTTATCTGCTGAGGTGAAAAAATATCCTTGTAGTAGTTGTGCCATACGTGATTAGCGGTCTCTTCAATCTCAACTATCTGTTTTTCTGTAGCAACAGGCATTACATCAATTCTCATAATAAAACCCCCCAGTTAAATTAATCCATGTAAGTCGGTTGATAAAAAATAGATAATAAAAATATTCAGTTGTTGTTTTGCTCAATACGTCTTTTCGTGACTCTTACATCTACGAGCGAATCCGTTTTTTCGGAAAGCTCAAGCGGAGCTTTTTCGTTATACTTATAAGGTTCGGTCTGACCGTTATTTTTATAACTGTTATAAATAAATAATACAGTTATACCGGTAACGACTGCACTTATGCCTAAGGATATCAGGATAAGCTTAGGCCAGCTCACTTCTTCTTTCTTTGATGAGCTGTTTTGGGAATCAACGGCATCATATTTATATCCGCTGTCGTATTCCACTTTTACTATATTGTTTCCGTTATTTTCGGTTACTGTTTCCTGAACTGCCGCAGCATTCATCTGTTCCTCAGCAGAAGCACCGAGAGTAAACATACATGCACATGCAGATACTGCAAGCACTGCCGCAGCACAGGAAAGAATACGTCTTATCTTCATGACAGGAAATAACCTCCCAACAAACAGATTAATGTAAGAACAACAAACATTATAGCTCCGAAAGCTGCAAGCTTGCCCTTGTCTATCGGAAGTTCACCGTAGTTCTTACCTGTCTGACCGTTCATTGCATAAAGATAATTCTTGTCTTCATAATTGAACGTCATCATCCATACCGGAAGCATAGCATACTGCCACGACTCCTTGAGTGTATTGACATGACAGCTGTCAACACTTACACTGTCATATCCGTTTATAGTTGACTTGTATATCTTTTCGGAATAATCCTTAAGCTCACTATCAACATCTGCCTGACAGTCAGTACGCTCTGTATTGCGTTTTTCTGCAAGGAAGCCTGACAAATAAGCCATTGTGAAGTTTTTGAAATCCTTATCATCATAGGGATTTACATATTTAAGAGCCTTGCTGTTTTCACCTGAGAGTGCGGCATGTGGAAAATCCTTGAAGTCTATCTTACCTGCACGATATATTTTATATATCTTCGTTTCGGTATATTCATAGTCGCCCTCTTTCCATGTACGTCTTTTTTCTGCTGTTGCAGAAAGACTTCCGTCTTTAAGAGAATCAACAAGCCAATAAGGATAATAAACGCCCTTCATCATATCGAGCTGGGCTGTTGAAATAAAATTTTTGGGGAGAAAATGCTTTTTTCCGCAGAAATCGAAAAATCTCTGCTGTGCATCCTCTTCGGATATCAGGAAAGGTATTACTTTGTCAGGCTTGAACTCGCCTGTCAGTCTGTTTGAAAGAACTACAGGACTGTGGCAGTATACACAGAAAGTTGCTGCCGTTGTTTTTTCTGCAATGACCTCTGCACCGCAGCTCTGACAGGTGTACATTACGGTATTTGAAGCAAAATCCTCAAACCCTTCGGGTACATCCTGATCGACAGTTTCCTCTGATACTGCCTCATTTGTTTCAAGCTGTTCATCAAGCTTTCCGAAATGTTTCTTCAGTTCTTCCTCTGTAAATTCACTTCTGCAATACTCACAATAAAATTTCTGTTTCTGAGCATTGTACTGCAAAGGGCCGCTGCAATTTATACATTTATATGAAACTGTTTCCATAATCTACTAATGTGCCAGGCGACACCAGATTCACCTCTTTTTGGTAATATAAAATCGGGTGATCCCCCTTGCCGGCAAAACGATCACGACAAGGGAACATCACCCGAAAAAAGAATCATCCTATATTACTGGAAATCGGCCTCGTTGATCGGATCGCCGCAGTTAGGACAGAATTTCGGAATAGCCTTTGTCATGTCGGGTTCAAAGCCACACTTATCACACTTTATCTTTTTGGGAGCTGACGGCTTCGGCTTACCGCAGTTTGCGCAGAATTTACCGCCGTTGCTTGTTCCGCAATCGGGACATGTCCATGCACCGTTATCCTGTGGAGCCGGCTTCGGCTTGCCGCAGTTTGCACAGAACTTGCCTGTATTGCTTGTTCCGCATCCGCATGTCCAGCCGTCTGCTGCAGGAGCTGCCTGAGGAGCCTGCTGCATGGGCTGCTGCATGGGCTGCTGCATTTGCTGCATCGGCTGCTGCTGCATCTGCTGTTGCTGCTGCATCTGCATCTGCTGCATATTTGTCTGTGAAGCACTTCCCATAAATCCGCCTGCTGCGTTCATACCCATTCCGACACCCATAAAGCCTGCCATAGCGCCGTTTGAGTTAGAGCCTGCCTTCTCGATACCTCTTGCGATAGAGGTCTGTACAAAGGTCTCACGCATACTCGGATCATTATAGATAGCGACCTTGTTTCTCTCCTTGAGGAGTTCCTTGGTATCATCGTCATAAGAAATGCTGGAAATACCGACATTCTTTACAATTATACCTCTGTCCTGTTTCCATACCGGATCAAGAGCATCCTGCATATACTTTGAAAGCTCGGTTGTCTTGGTAGGTATTCTTGAAAGAGGAAGTCCGAGGGTTGATATATTACTGAGAGCCTCACCGAGTGCTCCGAGATATTCCGACATGAATGTGTCATCGAGGAAATCGTCAACATCAAGACGAATACCGTCAGTTATACACTCAGGCGGTATAACTGTGTTGAAGAACTTCCATGGTTCTACGATCTGGAGTGAGAATGTACCAAAAGCACGTACATTTACATCTATCTTATAGAACTCATCATAATACGGTACAGGCATTTTTGTACCGAACTTAATACCCTCCATGGGTCTGAGGTTAATGTATATAACTCTCTGCTCATGGTAGTTATTTCCGCCGAACCTTATTCTATCCCAGCCATCTTTGAGAGAAGCACCGAACTCACCGTTCATAAGTGAGGGCGAGCTTGAATCCTGAACCTGATAATAACCCGGAACGGTTGTATAGTCAACAACACGGCCGCCGTCAACAAGACACATAAGCTGACCTGAAGCAACCTGTATCATAGAACCGTTTGATATTACGTTGTTCATTCTTTTTGTGTTGGTATTTCTTCCCTGACCGGCATCGGCAAATATACCCGGAACAACAGCAGTTCTCTGATGCATAGGACCGGGACGGTACGCCTCAAGATAAGCATCGGAAAGAGCTCCGCCTACCGCATTCATTGCAGCCTTAACAATTCCCATTTTTAACCATCTCCTGTTTTAAAAATACTTTTTTCCCCTGATACCGTGTTCTTCGATATTGGTGAATTTCCAGCTCTTGATATTTATTTCCTTAATGCCCGTTCCGCAGTATTCGCAGAATTTGCTTGCGCCGAGATTTGTTATCGGCGCACCGCAGTTGGGACACGAAAGACTGATAGAATTATGCATGCCGCTTGCAGCAATTTTGGTAATATCCTGTATGTATGTGTACTCTGTTTCGTACACCGTTTCATCTTTTACGGAATTATTTCCTCTTACGATACTACCCGAATCATCTCTTATATAGTTTATATATCCGACAGACGACTGCAGCTTTACGGTACAGAGTCCGTTTCCTGTAAGGTAGTCAGATATCACAGTGTTATGTATAACGATATTGTCATAGAAAATATGCATACCTCTTGAACGGAGGTCATTTATGATATTTGTAACTTTATCACTTATATCCTGAGAATACTGCGGATTTTTGAGAGCGTCCGTATTCTCGGCTTCAAGAGAATTGAGATAAGCTTTTATAAGTGTTTCCGACTTAGACCTTACTTCATTATAATTGAACTCCGGAAAATCCTCGGTTATATTCGGCAGACAAACATCAGTCATACCGTTAAGAGATCTTTCTCTCTGACCGACAAGCTCAGCCTGCTTCTGATATCCCTTGATGAAGCTGTCAGTTCCGAAAAGTGAACGTGAATATTCTCTTATCTTTCTTCTTATCTTATATACGACTGTCCAGATAATTATAACAAGGGCAATTATTACAACAAGATAAGCACCTGCAATTATAGTACTTGCCGAGATACCTTCCAAAACTCACACCTCAACATATAAATATTTATTTTTTGTAATTTATACACTATTATTTATATTATACTATTATTTATCGAATTTTGCAATACAAATACAAAAATATCCATACAAAAATAAAAATAAAATTACTTTTTTTGTTTGAATAAGCAATATTTTCACACTTATAAATCATAAATAGTAACAAAACATAGCTTCTGTATTTTATCATAATATCTAAATAAAGTGCGGCACAATCTGCAAAATATTTATTATATAAGCGGTTATGTTGAGCAATTTAGGGCATGTATACAAACTTTATAAACAAGCGATACTTATATCAAAAAGCATTTGTTTTCCGAAATTTTTGATGTATAATCATATTACCGGATATTTTAATTATAAAGGAGTTTTTACTATGTCAATACCAAATGATCCCGTTATACTTCTGTCATATATCAACACTCAGCTCAGGGACAACTATCCCTCACTCAAGGAGCTTTGCAGGGCAGCCGACTGTGACGAAAAGGATATAATAAAAAAGCTCTCGGCTATAGGCTATGAGTACAGCAGTGAATATAATAAATTCATCTGAACATTTCGGAAATATCCGCTGTTCTTATTTATATAAAACTCACAAATTTATAAACATACTATTGTGTTCTAAGGCAAAATGTACTATAATTATTATCAATAATTACGGCGGTTTACCCGCAAGGAAAGAAATTTATGATAAGAATATTTAATGCTTTAAAAAAACACAGGCAGATAATACTGTTCCTGTGTGACATGATATTATGGAATCTTTCGTACTATATGTCATTTGCCATAAATAAAAACGACTTCACTCTCAAAGGTGAAGAAAGCGTTTTTATCACCGGACTTGTAATTGAAAATATAGTATTTTCCGGCGTTTTCATTCTGTTCAGGCTATATGACAAGCTGTGGCGTTATGCCGATATAGAGGACTTTTTCTATGCGGCAATAGCTTCTCTGTCAGCCAACCTTGTGTTCATGTCGTGCATGATGATAATAGGCAACGAACATAACCATCTGAATTTAGGCTCAAGGATATATAAAACCTTTGCCCTTATGTCCTCCCTTTTCGT
>JBGVAQ010000079.1:0-10880 GCA_045224775.1 Acutalibacteraceae bacterium
TACCTGTTGTACAGCTTAAAGAGATATTCCGTCAGTCTATGAAAAGCCTGATAGTAACCAATGCACATAGGATAGTACACGGAGAAATGCCGGAAACGGGACGCACAGACAGCGATTTCTTTTTTATGTCGTGTCCCGACAGGGAGAGAATAGCATCAACTATAGTTGATCTTTGCAGTACAAGACTTCCGGCAAGCTATGGTTATTCGGTATTCGGTGATATACAGGTGCTTTGTCCCGGAAGAAAGGGCGAGCTTGGTGTAACGGATCTTAATAAAAGACTGCAAAATGTTCTTAATCCGTCAAAGAATAAATTCAATGAAATACAGATGCCGGTTTATAATCTCCGTCTGGGTGATAAGGTCATGCAGACAAAGAATAATTATGATCTTTTGTGGGTAAAAGCTGACGGAACAGAGGGTTCGGGCGTTTTCAACGGTGATATAGGTGTAATCGAGGAGATAAATAAATCTTCAAAGACTGCCTGCATACGTTTTGATGATAAGGTCGTTATGTATGATACGGACTCGCTTATGGATCTTGAGCTTGCATATGCGGCAACTGTACATAAAAGTCAGGGAAATGAATTCAATGCTGTCATAATACCTATGTATTACGGCGCACCGCAGCTTTATTACAGAAATCTGCTTTATACAGCTGTGACGAGAGCAAAGAAAATACTTATCCTTGTAGGAAATGTATCAACACTGAGAAGAATGGTAGATAACAACAAAAAGACGCTCAGATATTCGGGACTGAAATATTTTATCGAAAGGGGCTGTGAGGATTGAGCATACTTTCGGTACTGTTCCCGAACAGATGTCCGTACTGCAATGAAATTATAAAGACGAATGAAACGGAGTGCAGTGAATGCAGGGATAAATTTCCGTCTGTGCTGTATATCAAGAAACTTGATATCGGAAACACCTGTGTTTCAGCGTTTATTTATGACGGTGCTGTGCGTGATGCGATACACAGCCTGAAATTCAGGAACGGTACATTCAATGCGAAAAGCTTTTCAAAGCAGATGTATAGAGCAGTCGGTATGGCTTGTAAGTGTGAGAATATAGATATTGTTACGGCAGTTCCGATGTACAAAGCATCAAAGCGTGAGCGTGGATATAATCAGGCTGAGCTTCTTGCAAGAGAAACAGCAAGGCTTTTGGGTAAACCGTATAAGGAGCTTTTGAAGAAAACCAAAAAGAACCGTGTACAGCATGAACTCAGCGGTGAACAGCGGAAAAAGAATGTTTTGGGGGTATATTCCGTAAAAGATGCCGAGATAATAAAGGGGAAAAGTATTTTGCTTGTGGATGACGTATGTACAACGGGAAGTACTCTTTCCGAGTGCAGCAGGGTGATATTTGAATGTTCGCCGTCTGATGTGCTGTGTGTCTGTGCGGCTGAAACAAAAATGGATTTATAGGAATAAAAAACATGTACGGCTGAAAAAATAAGCCGTACATGTTTTATTTTTGTTATTCTGTTCTTAGAGCGGTAACGGGATCTTTTTTTGCCGCTTTGCGTGATGGGATTATACCGCCTATGAGTGTGAGCAATATGCTGAGTACTATAAGTATCAGGGCATTCGTGACGGGCAGGAATGCATTTACATTGTCGTTCTCCGCAATAACGTGTATTATTGCATTTATCGGGAACAGCATGAGAAGTGATATTCCTATACCCATAACTCCCGAAAACAGTCCGATGATGAATGTTTCGGCATTGAACACACGGGAGATATTTTTCTTTGATGCACCTATTGCACGGAGTATTCCGATCTCCTTTGTTCTTTCGAGTACGGAGATATAGGTTATAATTCCTATCATTATTGAGGAAACTATAAGTGATACCGCAACAAAGGCTATAAGCACATAGGATATGATATTTATTATCGTAGTTACCGAGGACATCAGAAGTCCTACAAAATCAGTGTAAACTATCTTGTCTTCTTCGGCGGCTGTCTTGTTGTATTCCTCAATGCATTTTGCGATTCCGTCCTTGCTTTCAAAGCTGTATGCATAGAGGTCTATTGATGAGGGAGTGTTGACATTTACTACACCCATCTGCTTTAAGTTATCATCGAATGATCCTGTGGAGATATACTTGTCGTATATATCCGTGAGTACGTCATTTCCGATTCTTGCAAGAAGTCTTTGAATAAGTGCGTTAAGTTGGGCATCATTCATTTTTTCAATATCAAGGTTTTTCAGGAACTGTGAGGAATCGCCCTGTGAACGTGTGAACGATGTTATCATTTTTATTTTATCCTGCAAGCTCATTGATTCAATGTAATTTTTGATGTTTTTCAGCTTTTCTTCATTGGTTTCAGCCTTGAAGTAAAGACCGTTGAGTACGTTTATATCCTTGTTTTCCTTTTGTGCCTTTACGACTTCGCTGTTTTCGGCATAATCGAAAAGGTAATCGGTGAGAGCCTTTGTGTAGGCGACGTTTGATTTTATAATGTTGCTGCCGTTTTCGTTCTTTGGTTTTATAACGCCTGTTATTTTCATCTTAAGCGCTGATTTCAGCCTGTTCTCTATTTTGGCTTCATCGTTTGAGATGTTATCGAATGTACCTTTGTCATTCTTTACATAAAGGTCACTTGCGGGAAGAAGGTAATATTCCTTGCGGCAAATATCGCCGTAATCAATGCGTTTTGTTTCGATAGTTACTTTCTCATAGTTGGTTATACGTTTTGTTGTATCCCTGTATTCCTTAATGGGAAGTATTCCGAGCTGATAAAGAGTAGTTATTGGTATTTCGTTGTCATAATCGAGGACAAGCACCATTTCATCATAATTTTTGGGCATCGAGCCATATACTATATCGTAGTTATCGGTTATTATAGAGCCTATGCCCCTGCCGTCTTCATTTGCGATAAGCTGTGTAAAGGTGGATTTGTTATCGAACATGGAGCCTGTGCCTGTTCCGGAGCCGTAGGATGAGCTCATTGTTATCGAACCGAACTGCATTGTTGATGATTCATCATTGAGCGAGCTGCCGTCCGTGTTTATAAGCTCATTGTTTTTATCGTAGGTATAAAGTCCGAATTTGGTATCGTATGAATAGACTATTCCGTTTTTGCTGAGATATTTATGTATCTCGCTGTCTTTGTTGTCAAGGTATTCCTTGAACTTTGTAAGATTGTTTTTCGTAAAGCTGCCCGACATATTCGCTGCCATCTGGAGTTTTGCGTTATTTGAATAGACGGCATCAAGGTCATGTTTTACATTGCCGGTTTTGTTCGTGCCCGATGCACTCATTATGCTTGCAAGGTCGATAGTCTGAGCATCTATTGTTATAGGGTAGGAGGTCATTGTATCACGCTGTATATTGTCTATATACGCATTTACGCCCGATGAAAGCGACTGTATCAGGGCTATTCCTATTATTCCGATAGAGCCTGCAAAAGAGGTGAGTATGGTTCTTGCTTTTTTTGTTCTCAGGTTATTGAAGCTGAGAGAAAGGGAGGTGAGGAACGACATTGAGGACTTGCCCATATTTTTGTGCTGTGCCTGTGAGCTTTCGTCCTCTTTGATTTCAAAGGGATTTGAGTCGGAGATTATTTTTCCGTCACTTAGTTTTACTGTTCTTGTCGCATATTTTTCCGCAAGTTCGGGGTTATGTGTTACCATGATAACAAGTCTGTCGTTTGCAACTTCATTGAGAAGCTCCATTACCTGAAGGCTTGTTTCGGAATCAAGTGCGCCGGTTGGTTCATCTGCAAGGAGTATATCGGGATCGTTTACAAGTGCACGGGCAATCGCAACTCTCTGCATCTGACCGCCCGAAAGCTGATTTGGCTTTTTATGGTACTGGTCGCCCAGACCTACCTTTTCGAGTGCTTCTTTTGCACGTTTCTTTCTTTCGGCTTTTGGTATACCCGATATTGTAAGAGCAAGCTCGACATTTGAAAGTATCGTCTGATGAGGGATAAGATTGTAGCTCTGGAAAACAAAGCCTATTGTATGGTTGCGGTAAGAGTCCCAGTCCCTGTCCTTATACTTTTTTGTGGATATGCCGTTTATGATAAGGTCGCCGCTGTCATACCGGTCAAGACCGCCGACAACATTAAGGAGTGTAGTCTTTCCCGAACCGCTCGGACCGAGTATCGCAACAAATTCGTTGTCACGGAAATTAAGGCTTATACCGTCAAGTGCAGTCTGTTTAAGCTCACCCGTGATATATTCTTTTTTGATGTTTTTTATTGTAAGCAAGATCCCTTTCTCCCTTCAGGTTTATATATCAGACATTATAGCATAAAAAATTGACAATTAAAATACTTTTATTAAAAATAGCTTTGTGGTATAATGTATTAAACTAAAAGAAAACGGGGCAATCAAAATGACATTAAAGGATATTAAGACAGGAAATTCTGCCGTTATAACAAAGGTCGGCGGAAGCGGAAGTTTAAGACAGCATTTTCTTGATATGGGTATCATACCCGGAGAAACTGTAACTGTGGAAAAATATGCACCGATGGGCGATCCTATGCAGATAAAGGTTCACGGCTATGAGCTGACACTGCGTCTTGACGATGCAAAGAATATAGAAGTCAGTCCGTGTAAGAAGAGTGATGATAAACCGGCTGAAAAGAAAGCATCTGTTAAAAAGAAACATTCAAAAAACAGAGAAATAGCTCATCCGGGACTTGGTGAGGAAGGAAAGTATCACGAAAAAGCGAATGAAGAGCCGCTGCCTGATGATACGATACTTACATACGCACTTGTCGGAAATCAGAACAGCGGCAAGACAACGCTTTTCAACAGGCTGACGGGTTCAAGACAGCACGTAGGAAATTTTCCTGGTGTTACCGTTGACAGAAAGGACGGCGCTATAAGGGGATATCCTAAAACGCTTGTAACAGACCTGCCGGGAATTTATTCCATGTCACCTTATACAAGTGAGGAAATAGTTTCAAGAAATTTTGTGCTTAACGAAAAGCCGAAGGCAATAATAAATATAGTTGATGCAACGAACATAGAGAGAAATCTGTATCTTACGATGCAGCTTCTTGAAATGGATGTTCCTATGGTAATAGCGCTGAATATAATGGACGAGGTCACCGGAAACGGTGGCTCGATAGATATAAATGCACTCGAAGCACTTTTAGGAGTACCTGTTGTTCCGATATCGGCGGCAAAGAATGAGGGCGTTGATGAGCTTGTAAAACATGCACTTCATATCGCACACTATGGCGAGAAGCCGAAAAGACAGGATTTTTGCAGTGTTTCAGATCATAACGGCGCAGTACATAAATGTCTGCATGCGGTTATACATCTTATCGAGGACAAAGCAAAAAAGGCTGATATGCCGGTAAGATTTGCAGCGTCAAAGCTTGTTGAGGGGGACAGTCTTATCCCTGAAAAACTTGAGCTTGACGATTCGGAAAAAGAGATACTTGAGCATATTATAAAACAGATGGAAAAAGAAAGAGGACTTGACAGAAATGCAGCCATTGCGGATATGCGTTTTTCGTTTATCGAAAGGGTATGCAGTCAGACAGTCGTAAAGCCGGGCGAAAGTAAGGAGCATATACGCAGCCGTAAAATTGACAGGGTGCTTACGGGAAAGTTCACGGCTATACCGTGTTTTATACTCATAATGCTGACAGTGTTCTGGCTGACGTTTGACGTTGTAGGCGCTTTTCTGCAAGAACTTCTTGAAAACGGCATGACTGCTCTTAAAGGGCAGTTACAGTCGATATTTGAAGCATATCAGGTTAACGACGTACTGAAAAGTCTTTTGCTTGACGGCGTGTTTGAGGGAATAAGCAGTGTACTGAGTTTCCTGCCGGTAATTATAATTCTGTTCTTGTTCCTTTCGCTGCTTGAGGACAGCGGATATCTTGCAAGAGTAGCTTTCTTTATGGACAAGCTTTTAAGAAAGATAGGTCTTTCGGGAAGAAGTATAGTACCTATGCTGATAGGCTTCGGCTGTACGGTTCCGGCTGTTATGTCAACGAGGACGCTTCCGAGTGAAAGAGACAGGCGTATGACTGTACTTCTGACACCGTTTATGAGCTGCAGTGCAAAGCTGCCGATATATGCATTCCTTGTGAGTGTGTTTTTTGATCAGTACAGGGCTTTGGTAATGATAGGACTTTATGTTCTTGGCATACTTCTTGGAATACTTGCTGCTCTTGTATATAAGAAAACACTTTTCAGGGGCGAGGCTGTACCATTTGTAATGGAGCTGCCTAACTATCGTCTGCCCGGTGCAAAGAATGTTGCACATCTGTTATGGGAGAAGTCAAAGGACTTTCTGCAAAGGGCATTTACAGTCATATTTGTTGCGTCTATCGTTGTATGGCTGTTACAGAACTTTGACGCACAGTTTAATCTGACAAGCGATCCTCAGAAGAGCATACTTTCGGTTATAGCCGGATTTGTTGCACCTGTCTTTGCCCCTGCCGGACTTGGTGACTGGAGATTGGTAACAGCACTGTTTACGGGATTCATGGCAAAGGAAAGTGTTGTATCGACACTTGATCTTCTTTTTGCAGAGGGTATAGCCGCTGCAATATCACCTGTGACAGCGTTATGTATGTTGGTGTTCTGCCTGCTTTATACGCCTTGCGTTGCGGCAGTTGCGGCTGTAAAGAGAGAGCTTGGAGGAAAATGGGCTTTAGGCGTTGTCGTTTTTCAGTGTGTGACTGCATGGGCGGCAGCAGCGCTTATAAATCTTATGGCTGTTTGTTTCCACTGGTAATGAATCAGGAGGTATGAAAATGAATGCTGCCGATATAATTCTTATTGTTCTGACAGCAGCGGCACTGATACTTTGTATCATAAGCATGATACGCAGACGCAGAAAGGGCAAAGGCTGCTCGTGCGGCTGTTCATGCTGCAATGCCGACTGCAGATACAGGGAAAAGAATGATAAGAAGCAATAAAAACATCGTCCTCGTGAGTAATAGGCTCAGGAGGACGATGTTTTTTAAAGTTTGTTTATTTTACTGCTACGGAATAATCCTTTGAAGTCAGACGGCCGTCAGCATCTTTTATGCGGATACATACATTGTAAGTTCCTGCTTTTGGCAGTGTAAGTTTTATATTTGTATTTGAGGAATAATTCTGTGCTATACGCCAGCTTTTTTCGTTAGTATTACGATAATATACAGCAACGTTGTAAGGATTTGCACCGCCAACTGCTTTGGCAGTTATGTTCAGTGTGCGTCCTGATATACTTACGGCTGAAAGATTCTGGAATGGAGCTTTTTTGTCTGAAAATTTTACTCCGTTTGCTTTTGCGGCAGCTTCGGCTGTGCTGCCCTTGCTTGCATATATTGTGAGATTGGGACAGTCTTTAAAAGCAATTTTATCTATCTTTGCGTTATTGCTGAGGATAGTAACACTTCTCAGGTTTTCGCAGCAGCAAAAAGCCATACCATAAATGATTTTTACGCTTTTTGGAAGTGTTACACCGGTCAGTGATGAACAGTGGTCGAAAACATTTGAATAAACCTTTGTAATGCCATCGGGAAGCTGAACGGAATTAAGTGATGTACAGCCCTCAAACAGTGAGAAGTTAAGCTCCGTGACTTTTTGGGGAATAACAATGCTTTTAAGTGTCTTACAGCTTGAAAAGGCGTATTTTTCAATAGTTGTTACACTTTCGGGAAGGTTAATGGCTTCGAGATTTTTACAGCCGTTGAAAGCTGCAATTTTTAGTGTTGTAAGACCTTTATTGAGTGTCAGTTTTTTCAGTCCCAGACAGTATGCAAAAGCATTGAATTCTATTGTTTTTACCGAAGCGGGAATTGTAACGGCAGTCAGCTTATTGCATTCACTGAATGCGTATTTATCGATAAGTGTAACGCCGGCAGGAACTGTATATGCGCCTGAACGTCCGTTAGGATAGAGCTTTAATACAGTTTTGTTTTTACTGAAAAGAACACCGTTGACAGTGGTATAGTAACTGTTGTTTTGATCTGTTTTGAATGACTGCAAATTTGTACAGCCAATGAAAGCATTGCCGTTTATTGTGCGGACGCTTTTTGGTATAAATATACTTTTAATACTTGTACAGCCTTTAAAGGCGGATGAACCGATTTCAGTAACAGTTTTTCCGCCGATACTCTGCGGGATGTTTACATTACTTTCTTGTCCTGTATATTTTGTAATGGTCAGTGTGTTGTCTGATTTTACAGTGAAGCGATAGTTGTTGTTTACAGAAGCAACTGCAGATATTAAAGAATTTGGTTCGGCCGCAGCCATAGGAACAGTGCCCGCTCCTGCAACAGTTATCAGGGCGAGTGAGAGTGCGCATACACGGATAAGATTTTTAATTTTCATATTTAAGCCTCCTTGTTTTCTGATAATACATTTATTTTTGTTATTTATATTATAATATACTTTGTTTCAAATGTCAAAGTTAATAAAAAAGTGATTATGTAATATGTTTTTTTGCATATGATATGAAAATGTTTTGACAACAGAGGTTTGTTATTGTATAATAAAGGTACTTTCGTTAATATAAATTAAACAGAAAAGGAGTAAGTAATTATGGATAAGCTGTTGAAACTTTTAAGAAGCAACGCGGATTTTACCACCACACAGTTGGCGGCTATGCTTGGGGAGACCGAAGAAGCGGTCGAAGCCAGAATAGCGGCATATAAAAAGCAGGGAGTTATCCTTGGAAAACATATGTTGATAAACTGGGATAAGGTGCCTGATTCGGGTGTGACAGCTATCATAGAGCTTAAAGTTACTCCGAAGCCTGAGACCGGTTTTGATGATATAGCAAAGATCGTTTTGTCATTCGATAATGTTGAAAATGTATATCTTGCCGCATCTTCACGCTATGATCTTCTTGCGACAGTAAGAGGCAACACTATACAGGAAATAGCCGAGTTCGTTTCAAAGCGTCTTTCAACGCTTGACAATGTTATCGGCACAGCAACAAATTTCGTTCTTACCAACTATAAGATCGGTGGTGTTCCGATCGTAAGCGGAGAGGAAGAACAGGAACAAAGGAGCATGATACTGTGATAGACTATTCAAAGCTTATAAATACAAATCTTCAGAACCTCAAGCCTTCTGGCATACGCAGGTTTTTTGATATAGCAAACGAGATGGATCATGTAATATCCCTCAGTATAGGCGAGCCTGACTTCACAACGCCCTGGCATGTACGTCAGGAGGGTA
This sequence comes from Acutalibacteraceae bacterium, assembly GCA_045224775.1. Lineage (GTDB taxonomy): Bacteria > Bacillota > Clostridia > Oscillospirales > Acutalibacteraceae > UBA1213. The sequence goes on from JBGVAQ010000079.1 coordinate 9,153, forward strand.
TTGAGTCACTTCGCAAGGGACATACATGGTACTCACCGAACAGAGGCTTTGCCGAACTGAGAGATCAGATATGCAAGTACTATGCAAGACGTTTCAATGTTGAATATGATCCCGAAAAAGAGGTAGTCGTAACTGTCGGCGGTTCAGAGGCTATAGATATATGTATCAGGGCAATAGTAAATCCGGGTGATGAGGTGCTTATACCGCAGCCTGCATTCGTATGCTATGAGCCTATGACTATAATGGCAGGCGGTAAGCCTGTTATAATCGAAACAAAGGCTGAGGACGGTTTCCGTCTTACAGCAGAACAGCTTGAAGCTGCAATAACTCCTAAGACTAAACTTCTCATACTTCCTTTCCCGAACAATCCTACTGGCGCTGTAATGAGGAGAGAGCATCTTGAACAGATAGCTGCCGTTATCGAAAAGCATGATATACTCGTGCTTTCAGATGAGATATACGGCGAGCTTACATACGGCAAGGAAAGACATGTTTCATTTGCGGATATAAAGGGCATGAAGGAACGTACTGTCGTTGTAAGCGGATTTTCAAAGGCTTATGCTATGACAGGTTGGCGTTTGGGATATGCACTCGGTCCGGAAGAAGTCATTTCTCAGATGCTTAAACTTCATCAGTATGCTATAATGAGCGCACCGACAACTGCTCAGTATGCTGCTATTGAGGCACTCAAGCATGGTGACAGTGATATCGAGCGTATGAGAGAGGAATATGATACAAGAAGAAAGCTTATTGTAGATGAGTTTTGCAGAATGGGACTTACCTGTTTTGAGCCTGAGGGTGCATTTTATGTATTCCCGAGCATAAAGATAGCAGGACTAAGCTCGGAGGAATTCTGTGAGCAGCTTATCTATGCACAGCATGTTGCTATAGTTCCCGGAACAGCTTTTGGTGACTGCGGCGAGGGATTTGCAAGAGTATCATATTCATATTCGCTCAAGCATATAAAAGAAGCTCTTGAAAGAATAGAGAGATTTGTTAACGAGAAAAAAGAAAAATGATATTATCAGATGTGCCGTATATGCATAAGTATATGCGGCACACCTTTTACAAACAGACGGAGGTTCGTTATTTTATGAAACTGACTGTACTTGCTCCTGCAAAGCTGAATCTTTTTCTTGATATAACGGGAAAAAGAAATGACGGTTATCATATTGTTAATATGGTAATGCAGAGCATATCTCTTTATGACGAGGTTACGGTTTCCGTAAACAATAGTGATAAGATACTGATATCATGCAGTGACAATAATATCCCATGTGATAAGACGAATACTGTATATAAAGCTGCTGAGAAATTTTTTGAATATAATGAGCTTGAGCCGGAAGGCGTGACAATAAAGATAAAGAAAAGAATACCTTCTCAGGCAGGAATGGCAGGCGGAAGTACTGACGCAGCAGCCGTACTTACTGCTATGAACGAGCTTTTTGATACCGGACTTGAAAAAGAGGAGCTTGCACAGATAGCTGAGGAAATAGGAGCCGATGTACCGTTTTGTATTTACGGCGGTACGATGACGGCAGGGGGAATAGGTACGATATTGAATCCGTTGCCCGATATGCCCGAATGTTTTTTTGTTGTCGTTAAGCCGGCTTTTTCAATATCGACAAAGGACGCTTATGAAAAGTCTGACAGTATAGGTTATGAAAAGAGTGTAAGTGCGGATGATGTAGTAAACGGTATATGCAACGGCAGTCTTGAAGAAATAGC